>JAUXFF010000199.1 GCA_030620155.1 Candidatus Cloacimonadota bacterium
GGAAATTGTTGTCATTGAAGACTGTAATCCTGCTGAACCTGATATCGCATTTAAAACTATATCACAATCAATTGTTTGTAATAATTCCTGAAACTTCTCTTCCCCATAAACTAATTGAGAATTTTGCGGAAAATCTGTTATTCTCTTTTCCAATTCTTTATTATTAATAACAAGATTAGGAATTTTAAATTCTTCAGCTAAAGCAAAAAGTTTCTCATAATTATTATTAGATGATGCGAGTACAATTTTGAAATCTTCAGGATGTTGCCTTATAATTCCAGCTGTTGAAATCCCGATGGAGCCGGTTAAACCAAGAACTGCTATTTTTTTCATAAAACGAGACCAATCGAAATTCTATGAGAATTTTCTAATTCTGAATTTTGTTCAAATGAATAATTTATTTTCCATTTTTTTATATTTATAGAAAGACCGGATGTAAGGTTATTTATATTATAACCAAAATACAAATCAACATTTGAATGTATATTTAGTTCCAACCCGACATGATAATCAATACTCAGAAAACCCAGAGATGTTGTTGCAGCAGTATCCCTGCCTTCCGTATACATCTCTGTCCCTAAGAAAATCTTAGAATTTCTATTAAATATCGGCATCATAAACCGGTAATTAGATTCAAGGTCAAAACCGGGGTTTACTATTTCATGAGTTCCATTCCCCCATAATATTTGAGTAGTGAAGAAATCGCGTATTTTTGCTGCTACGAGCCATTTATCAGAAAATTCATAATAGCTTGAGATATCTGCTCCAAAACCAAAACCATTTTCCTCAGCCAGGTTGCGATACGCCAATTTGGGAGTAAACCCAAGATAATAATTACCCAATTTCCTAGAAATGCCGAAATAAATCACAAAATCTGAATTATTTACACTTTTATACTTGTAAGGTCTATTTTGAAAGGATACAGGTTCATCCGGATTCTCCAATTTAGTAAGTGGAATATTATCAATACCGATTCTCGTGATTACAATAGACATTTTGTTATTCTTTCCCCAGATAGCTGATATCATATCGTAGGTTAATAATCCCATGTATTCTTCAGCATGCATAAGTTCAAATTTATCTTCAGTTACTTTATGAAGAAATGCAGAATTCCAGTATGCAAGGCTAAAAGACTCAAAATCTGAGACACCGCATCCACCCAAAGCAAAATTTCTTACTCCTGCACCCATTCTAAATATTTCACCAGCATATTTTGTAGCAAAGAGATTACAAGAAATCAATAATATTATTAATATCAGAATTTTAAATTTAAACATCAAACCCTCTTATAAAGTTTTAACAAAAGACCCGATAATTTTCTTCAGTTTCCCATTTGCAAAAGAAATGGTCAATTTCGCATCTTTCCCTTTTCCCTCAATATTCAGAATAATTCCATTCCCAAATTTATGATGTGCAATTTTTTGTCCAATCTTAAAATATTTTTCATTATCCATTATTACAGGTTTCTGTGGTTTTTTCACTGACCTTTTCATTTTATGAAAGTTAAAAAAACTATAATCAACACTATCTAAATATTTATCTTGAATCTCTACTATAAATCTGCTTGGTAAAGTATGGATGATAGTATCAAATGTTCTCCTGGTGCGAGCATAACAAAGATGAACTGTTTTTTGGGCTCGCGTTACAGCTACATAAAACAATCTTCTTTCCTCTTCCAATTCCCTGTTATCTTCTATAGATTTTGAATGTGGTAATAAACCATCTTCCAATCCTACGACAAAAACATGCTCAAATTCAAGACCTTTCGCATTATGCATTGTCATTAATTTTACAGCCTCTTCATTTTCATCGATAGTATCCAGATCAGTCTGAAGAGAGATGTTTTGCAGATAATCTGTTAAGAAAGGTTGTTCACCAGTTTCTTCTTCATAGTTTTCAGCAAACTCTTCTGCAGCTGCAATAAATTCCCGGATGTTTTCTTCTCTGGCTATATTTTTCGGATCATTACAATATTCATAATAATTAATCAGGTCTATTTCTTTAACAATTCTTTTAATTAATTTAGTTATTGGGAGCTTTTCGGAATCAGTTTTCCATTTCATGATTTTTTCAGTAAAAGTCTTTATTTTAATAACAGACCCGGAAGTTAAACCTGATTTTTCAATTTTAGAAAGTGCTTCAAACACGGTTAAGTTATCTGCAGCAGCAAAATCAAGGATTCCTGAAACAGTTTTTTTACCAATACCTCTTGGAGGGAAATTAATTATTCGCAGAAGGCTCTCAGAATCTTGCGGATTAACTAAAATCCTTAAATAAGCAATAATATCTTTAATTTCTTTACGCTGAAAGAAATTAACTCCACCTACAATTTGATACTTCACCTTTTTCCGGATAAAGGCATTTTCAAAAACTCGAGACTGGGCGTTCGTTCTATAAAGCACAACACATTCGCTCAGACTGGTATTTTGAGATTTCAACTTAATAATTTCTTCAGCTACGAATTCAGCTTCTTCATTCTCGTTTTCTAATTTGATGAGAATGGGTTTTTCATCCGATGATATTTTTGTCCAGAGCTTTTTGGCATGTCTTTTTTTGTTAAATTTGATAATATCATTAGCTAAATCCAGGATAGATTGAGGAGATCTATAATTTCGTTCTAATTTTATTTTGATGACTTTTTTATAGTCACGTTCGAAATTAAGAATATTACGAATGTCTGCTCCCCGCCAGCTATAAATAGCCTGGTCATCATCACCGACTACGCATAAATTCTGATGATTTTTAGCAATTAAATTCACAATCTTAAATTGAGCATAGTTTGTATCCTGGTATTCATCAATCATTACATACTTAAATTTCTGTTCATATTTTTTTCTAATATCCTCATTATCATGAAGTAAGATAGCTGTATACAGAAGTAAATCATCAAAATCAAGAGCATTATTTTTTATAAGGAAATTCTGGTAATACTCATAAATCTTAAAAACGGTTTCCGAATAGAAATTTCTTTCATTAAATCCAAAAAAATCTTTTGGTAATATCAAAGAACTTTTCTGCCTGCTGATAATATGCCTGATTTTCGCAGAAGGAAATTCTTTTATATCTATATTTATTCTTTTATAAATTTTTTTAAATACAGCTTTTTGATCATCACTGTCAAAGATCGAGAAGTTAGAATTAAACGGTAGATATTGGTTTTCATACCTGAGAATCCTTGTACAAACAGAATGAAACGTTCCGACCCAAAGTGAATGTGTTGAAATACCCAGAGCATTTTCTAATCTATTTTTTAACTCCCTTGCCGCTTTATTAGTAAAAGTTACAACCAGAATATTCCAGGGATTGATTTTCAGTTTTGTAATAAGATATGCTGTTCTATAAATAACAGAACGAGTTTTCCCGCTGCCAGCACCGGCTAAAACCAGAACAGGACCTTGAGTTGTTAATACTACTTTTTGTTGATCAGGATTAAGTTTAGTAAGAAGATCCATCAGTATAATATGTGTAAGTGTAATGTGAAGAATAGCCTTCTAATTCAAGAGTATTATAAGCTGAGACTTTATAAAAATACCAGGTCTCGGAAACAAGTTCATCGCTGAAATCTTCGTAA
>JAUXFF010000050.1 GCA_030620155.1 Candidatus Cloacimonadota bacterium
ACAATACACATAGCACAATCATTTGTGGGAAATGTCTTATCCAATTGAGCCATAGTACCACCAATAGCCGGTGTTTGCTCAAGAAGATATACTTTGTAGCCAGAATTAGCCAAATCAAGTGAAGATTGAATTCCAGCAATTCCTGCACCTACAACAAGGACAGAACCAACTTTTTTATTACTCATCAAACAATACTCCTTACAATCAAGTAAAACAAACAATCATGTTTGTTTACTCACGCAAGCACGATTGCTTGCGATACAATAACTCCCAAAACATAAAATTTATAACACACAGTTATTTATTCATGGAATCAATTCTTTTTTCCGATCTTATCTTTTTCCTTACCGCGAAATCTTTTATTATATTTAATAAATGTTTTTCGTTTACTTTTCTGCTATCATAACTTGAGCTCTGACTATTTTCAACATAATTCTGGTACAATGCTTCCGCATATACTTGTTTCCCTATTGAAGTCCTAATCATAACAGTAGTATATCCATCTTGCGAGCCAACACCACCAACCGAAATATCTGCAAATTCATTTGAAAAATCATTGCAGGCAAGACAAGCCGGTCTGGCAATTTCTTCGATCTCTTCCAATGGAATATAAAACCTGATATTTGATTTCATTTTCAGGATCAAATTATCTTTAATATTCACTTTCTCAATATCATTTATATTTATCTTGTGCGTTTTTGCAAAATTTTTCTTTGAAAGATCTTCAATAGTGAAACACTGCATACAGAATAACCCGATTGTAAATATTATCAGGTTAGAGGGAACAATATTCAATAACTGCATTTTCCGAATTGCTTCTATCTGGCATGCAGTTCCTACAATAGCCAGTTTCTTCATTGAATCCGAAGCGGATTCTTTTATTACTTTTATTATGGGAAAACTTGTGGAATAAATATTTCCAAGCTCATCCAGATGTTTTGTTTCAAAGAAACTTGAGCCGGCAGCATCTATCAGGTCTGAGCGGGTTTTTGCAATTATCGGTTTTCTTCCGAGAGGTCCCATTCTTTTGGAAACAATTGCTCCATCGATTACTTTATTTTCTAATAGATATATTAAAATGGACGTGACTACACCACCATCTGTGGCAACATTAAGTACCTCTTTATCGGTCGATCGTGCAGAAAAAATATCTACCCAGTGTCCTAATGGATATTTCCAATCATAATGTCTTTTTAGTTCTTCTTCCAGGATTCTTGTCTTAGGGCATATCAGGTAACAAATTCCACATTCAAGGCATTTATCTTTATCAGTATAATCAGGGAATCCGTCCTTTCCCATTTTAAGAGCACCTAAATTATTTGCACTACAGAATGAAACACATCCACCACACCTGTTACATAGATCTTTATGAATAACTTCGTCGAGTAGATTATCAAAACTTAATTCTTTTTTGGATTTCATTTTATTCTCCGGAAAAACTGACAAAAGACCAGGGAGCTTAGCTAACAAGCCCCCTGATTTTAATTTTATTCAATCGGATTAGAACTATCAGCATCCCATTCGTAAAAAGCACCATCATATACTCTCACATTTGGAAATTCCAATATCGAGGTAAGTGCCATATACACAATTCCGGCTCTTACACTCGATGCACAATAAAGAATGATCTCTTTGTCTGATGTGATGCCGGCATTTTTCACTATTTCGGCAATTTCTTCTTTTGTTTTAATTGTGTCATCTTCATTAAGAATATTCTTGTATTCGAAATTGATTGCTCCTGGAATGTGTCCTTTTCTGATTATGATCTCGTCTTCGTCTATACCATTAAATTCATCTTTGCTGCGAACATCCACCAGGATAGCATTATCTTTATGTTGTTTCACATAATCCATAGTTGCAAGTATTCCAGCATCGGGTTTTGTGTTAAACATTGCAGGTGTAATACTGGTTGCCTTAGATGTAACAGGTTTTCGTGCTTTCATCCAGCTCTTAAGATGACCATCCAGGATGTTTACATCAGTTGCACCTAGATATTCAAAAATCCAGTAAAGCCTACCTGCAAGCTTGTTTTCACCGTTATCATAAATAACGATTTTGCTGTTTTCAGCGATACCTTTTTCACCGAATATTTTTGCGATTTCATCTGCGCTTTTCAACATAGATGAAACCCCTTCGGTTTTATAGAGGTCTTTGTGATAGATATTCACAGCATCTTTGATGTGCTTTTTACTGTAGTCGGAAGTCTGACGAGCAGAAACGATTACCACTTCACCATTCTTTGTAAGTCCAGCAAGTTCTTTTGCAGTAATTATTCCTGCAAAGATCAATTGAGTTACAACGAACAGGATTATCAAAATTCCAATTATTTTTTTCATTATATCTCCTTCTTTGAATATCGGTTTGGACTTGACTCGATAGACGAAGTCGTTGAGTCGAGAACAACCAACATATTACACAGCAATTTTCGACTCATCCGGCAGTTGCCGGACGAGTCAAGTCTTGCTTATTTTATTTAGAATTGAACCTGTAGTTGCATCAAGATTTCATCATTAGAAATCTCAAATCCTTTTTCAGCTTTATAAAGATAATTAAGCTGCAATCTTGTCCAATCATTGAAGAAATAATTCACACCATAAGTAATGATACTTTTCACATCATCATCTTCATCAATATCTGGATCATAAAATTCAAGTTTAACAACAGGTTGTAAATTATACTGAGTCATATACATTGCTTGAGCCCAGAATCCGCTGCTTGTAGATTCACCTTTTGGAATAATCTCTTCCCAAGGTTCATCGTTAGAACAATCCGGAGGATGAATAATTACTCCACCTGAAGACTCATAATTTGCCATTATATACTCACCTTGAAAAAGTAGATTATTATATTCGATCTGCAATTCACCAGCAAATTTATTCAATTTATCGTCTTCCGTAGCCCCTTCCGAAGCTGGTGGTAATGTTTTCATACTAAAACTTCCACCAAAGCTAACAAATTTTATAGCATCAATAACAACTCTTCCCGCAAAATCTTTTGATTGATTGTTTTCTTCTTCACCTTTTCCAGTTCCATTGGTAATCGCAAAGGCGTATTTAATTTTCTTGTTGTGATTCCCTGATATCAAAACACCTATATCTCTGAATGGTATAGCAAGTGCACCTACAACATTCGAACGATTTATTGTATGCAATCCCTGGCAGGGTGTGTTTACTTCCAAACTGAATGGTGACTTAAATTGACCGAGAGAGATATTTACATAAGGAGCGAGTCTTGAATAAGTAATAAAACCATCCAAAAGATAAGGAGCTCCACCTTTAAATGGACTGAACTCGTACATTACATAATAGCTGAAATCATAAGGAATATTTCCTATCAATCCCATACGTGCTCTATTAAAAGTAAAATAGTTTTCATCATCTCCATCATGAAATTTATATTCATATTGAGATTGCAAATATCCGACAACATTCACACCTTCTTCTGAAGATGCTTCCATACATCCCTGAGCGTAACTTACTACAGGAAAACAAAATATAACTAATAGGCTTAATAAAAATATTTTTCGCATTTTTTCTCCTCTATGTGGGTACAGAAATAATTTCTGCTCCCAAAATTAACAATCAGTTAGGACCTACTCATAAGGATAATCTTCTGAACCAGACCATTTATGAGAATCTAAATCATCATGAATTATACCATTTACACCGAATTTCAAACTTTTTGCATCATAGCCAAGCAAATTGAGATAGGCTGTGATCATTGAAGAAGTCTGACCGGTCCAACAGTAAGTTACTACAGTAGCATCAGGATCCAGATTGTCCAGAATCAGAGGTTTAATTCTGTATGCACCTACAATATTTCCATAATCTTCTACATCTTCATCATCCCAGAAGTTATTGATGAAATACAAGCTGGGATCATCCAAAACACCATCATTATCATCATTTTCTGCAGAAATACCTATAAATCCACCTGCAAGCATAACACTAACTCTTTCTTCTAGGATAGCAGCACCTTCTAGCAAGTCTGTGTCGATTCCAGGACAACCAAATTCTTCTGTAGCAGCAATATCGCCCGGTGCAGCAATCCAATTGGCATGATTCAATTGAGCACAATTACCAGTCCACAAATCGAAATCACCATTCCAGCCACTCATACCCCATTTCAGAACTTGAGCATCAGGATAACCAGAGAGACGAAGTGCCATAACAGCGTGACTTGCAGCCTGTCCCGTATAACAAACGACAACAATAGGTTTATCTGCCGGGGCAGCATCAACAACAATATCTCCAAGAGAAGACAGGACGGCACCTGCAATATGACCATTATAATAATCAGCAAGACTATCCGCAGGATCTGCGACTGTAGCTCCATGTTTATCACTTGTTCTGATGTCCATAAGATAATGATCATCCATAACCTGGATCAGCGAATCGGGTGCGATAATCCAACCATCAAACAAATCAGTTATTGACATTTCATTATTATCCATATAATCAATAAGTATCCTGAAAGCTCTCTCGCTTGGATCGCCCGGATCTTCTTTACATCCAGTTACGAACAATATTGTAAATACAGCGAAAACTGCAATTAACATCATCCATTTTTTTTTCATAACAACCTTTCCTTTTTTTTATTTTTTTAAGTTTTTTTTAACCACAACCACCTGAACTCTTTGGAGCTTCTTCCAAAGGAGCATCAGGATCTAACCATATTCTATAGCCACCTTTAAGGCTTTTAACATTAGTATATCCGAGTTGCTTAAGTGTTTGAGCTGTTAAAGCAGCTCGACCACCTTTCTGACAGTAAACAACTATCTCTTCATCTTTATTTGGCATTTCAACCCAGAGTTCATCATCCCAATAACTTGTGTCATCGATCTTGAATTCCAGCAATCCCCGCGGGATATTAACTGTGAAAGTTTCAGGATAGGGATATTCATCATCTTCATTTGGCATATTGATATAGCCTTCTTCGAATTCACCTGATTCTCTCACATCGATCAAAATTCTGATCTCTTCTTTTTCTAATTTTAATTTGAAATCATCATAGGATATTTCTTCAATTCCGAGTTTGGCCTGGTTAACCATCTCCTTACCATTGGCAAAATATCCACCTTCTGAAAATCCTTTTCCGCAACCTGCTAAAAGAAGAAGAATTACAGAAATAATTAATAGATAATAAGTTTTTTTCATTTCTCCTCCTATTTTAAAGTGCGGAAAATTTTCCAGACTTTTCATTCCATTTAACAAACATATACCACAGCAGTAAAATTACTAAAAGTAGAACAACTGCACCGGTATAACCCAAAACATCAGCTAGGAACAATTTGCTGCGCAAAGATTCAGGAAGAATCTTAACAACAGCAGGAACAATGAATCCTTTGGAAACAGGAGCCATTATCACAAATCCAATAATCGACATCCACAGTTTCACATGACCTTCTCCGGCACGCCAGAGTGCTCCCACAGCTCAGCCACCTGCTAAAGTCATTCCAAGCCCAAATATAAATCCACCTATAAGTGCTCTTAACCAGAAATTAGCATAAACAGACTTCATTTCAATAGCACGAACAGCAGTTTCTCCTGCATTTCCTACTCCAAAATATTTAAAAACCGTAAATCCAATAAGAACAACTATGATGCTAATAATTATGGCAACCGTAGCTGTTGCTTCACCTGTCATAAACGGTTCACGGAATGCACGCACAATGCAGTATCTGGATCTTTGCAGGATTATTCCAAGAATGAGTGCGATAAATATATGCCAACCGAGAATTTTCGATAAGGAAGTTCCTTTACCTGTGTAACTGCTGAAGATATACAAAACAACAGCAATAAGGATCCAACCAAGCCATCTTTGCCAACCTGTTTTTTTACCTGTTCCCGAAATTAATGTGCAAGATTTTCCCATACTGATATTCGGCAAAGCTTCCATCTCCCATAAAATATACTTGAGAGCAACAATAGTTCCTAAGAGAAATCCCAGGGAAAGAAATAATGCTCCTCCGGAAAGTGCAGGAACTCCACTGAAAAATCCACCTGTAGTACAACCAATTCCTATGGTTGCTCCAATTCCCATCAAAGCACCACCAATAAGACCTTTAACAAGCTCACCAATTGGAGCAACTTTAATACTGAATTCTTTGGAGAACAAAGATGAAATAAATGCACCAAGAACGATGAAAATATTAAGTAATGCAACTGTGTGCAGACTTATCGGTGTGCTTGTTCCGAGACTTTCTGCTCCGAGACTTTGGAAAAGGTTCTGTCCAATATTTACATAGCCCCCGCTTGCACCCCATGGATATTTGATCACGAAAAGAAGAATATTCAATAATGCCAGCAAAATTCCACCAACCCACATAGGCCAGGTTTTACCGAACAGACTATCGAATAATTCTCTTAAAACTCCTTTTTTAAACACGGATCACTCCTTTTTTACTTTTTCTTAATGTAAAATTTAAAAGCACCACCATCTTCTGTCTGTTCCAGTAAAATGTTCCCGGTCTTTCCGCACCAGGCAGGAACATCAGTTTTAGATCCTGGATCAGTTCCAATCATTTCCAAAACTTCACCACTGTTCATTTTCTTGACCGTTTTAGCTAACTTGATGATTGGCATTGGGCAGGAAAGCCCCTTGCAATCCAAACTTTGATCTACTTGCATTTTATCCTCCTTTTTTTATTTGTGTTTTACACTTTATTCTTTTACCATTTTACTTTTATCTCTTTATCAAGCTTAGTTTTAATTTTATCATCTAATTTTTTATCCGGATGCAATTTCTGATTAATCAGATCGCAGCGCAATTCCTGAACGAATTTATCCAGTTCTCTTGCTTTTAGATAACGCTCTTTGGGAACATAACCTTCTTTGATAGCCATATCACGCAGAACATCGATAACATCAGAAAATTTAACTCCCTGCGGACAAAGAGCATAGCAGGTATAACATCTTGAACACATCCACAGAAGGTCTGAAGATAATACTTCCTTTTTCATCCCCAGAATACACATTCTAATTATTCTCCGCGGATCATAATCTTCATGAACTTCCGCAACAGGACAAGCAGCTGTGCAGGTGCCACAAGTGAAACATCTTTGAAAATGTTCTGCTCCCGGCATAGATGCGATCTCATACTTAAAATTGGCATCCATTTCACTTAATATAATTTTATCTTTAGCCATCTATTTCTCCTATAAATTTAATATTTAATATTGAAAATTGAACATTATTTCGCAATAGCAGTTTTTCTTGATGAGAAAAACATTGCCGTTAATTCCTTTGCTTCTTCAAGTAAGGATGATATTAAATTTTCTATAACTAATTTTTCTTCAATGATAAATTCCAACCAAAATGCAGATTCATCAGCTTCTTCCAAAACGATACTCATTTTGGACGTAAAACTCGCTTTTGATTGAGCTAAGCAGACTGCTCGATAATTAGCTGCAACCGATGTCGAACATCTGATTAACTGCCCTGAAATATGATGTCCCAAAGTAATTTTTGGCAACGATAATGCTAATTTAACACATCGATGCGCAAACTTTTTTGTTCTTTCTAATAATTCTTCTTTATTCATAATTTCTTTCTCTAATATTCAATATTAAATTCTCTCCACGGTGTAGAGACTTTTCTTTCAATCTCTCTTAAACAATATTCAATATTCATTTTTCAATATTCAATTCTATAACGCTTCCGGAATTTTTTTTATTTCTTCATATGAAAACACAGGACCATCAATACAAACATACTTTGATCCGATATTACATCTGCCGCATTTCCCAATTCCACATTTCATTCGTCTTTCCAAAGAGGTATAAATTTTCTCATCGGGAAAACCAAGTTCAGTGAGAACCGGAAGAGTGTATTTTATCATTATCGGAGGCCCGCATACAACACACCAGGAAGTTGGATCGAGAGAAACTTCTTTGGTTACAGTTGGTACAAATCCTGTAAGTTTATCCCATCCTTTAACCGGGTTATCAATTGTAAGATGCAAAGTGAGATCATCGCGTTTTTCCCATTCTTTTATTTCATCTTTATAAATGAATAGATCGGGATTCCTGGCACCGTAAATAACTGTTATCTTTCCGTAATCATCACGATTATCCAGCATATAAATAAGAAGTGAACGCAATGTTGTGAAGGCAAATCCACCACCAATGATCACTACATCCTGTCCTTTGAACTTCTCAACCGGATACCAGTTTCCGAGTGGACCTCGAATTCCAACAATATCGTCTTCCTGAAGATAGTGAATTTCGTTCGTAACAGAACCAGTGCGGTTTACCGTGAATTTTAAAATATCCTCTTCAGTAGGAGAAGAAGCGATCCCAAATGGAGATTCACCTTTTCCCAGAATGGAAAATTCACAGAATTGACCCGGCAAAAAATCAAATTTATCTTCTTTATTTAAATATGATAAATCAAAAGTCTTTAATGTTCTATCAGGACTTTCAGTATAGATCTTTTTCACTTTCATCTGAAATGGAATATATGTATTTTTCATTTATTCCTCTTTATTGAATCTCTCTTAATTATCAAATATTTTTTCTTAATCATATAAAAAGTGTATTCCTGCTTTCATGAGCTTCAGCTAAAAATTTTGCCACACCACAATACTCAAGATTTTTGTAATCAACCATCTCTTCCGGCTGCATACCCATTAAATCCATAGACATTTCACAAATAAATATTTTAACATCTGATTCTTCAGAAATCTCCAGCATTTCGTTGAGAGAGAGAACTCCTTTTTTCTTCATTAAACCTTTCATCATTAAAGTTCCCATTCCAGCCATATTCATATTGGAAAGTTTTAATTTATTAAATCCTGTGGGAAGCATAAAACCAAACATTCTGGAACTAAAATTTTTCTTAATCTTCGCTTTCTTCCTTAGTGCGGCAGTACCCCAAAAAGTAAAGAACATTGTAACTTCCGTTCCCATGGCTGCTGCACCTGTAGCAATAATAAAAGCTGCAATTATCTTATCTAACGAACCGGAAAAAACGATCATTGAAAGCTTATCCTTTGGTTGATCTTTTTTTAGAAGTTCAACCTGTTTTTGCAATTCTTCGATCTGTTTTTGAATATCTTTCATAATTTTAATACCTGATTATTTTCTTAATTACTTCTCGAATATCCAGATTTACCGGACAAACAACCACACACCTTCCACAGCCTGTGCAGAGATGTTCATCATAATTATCCATAAAATAATTGTATTTATGCATCACTCTTTGTCGCACGCGTTGTAAAGATTGGCTGCGCGGATTGTGCCCTGATGCTTCTTTTGTGAAGATAGCAAACATACAGGAATCCCAGAGTCGGATGCGTTTTCCTTTTTTGCCTTTTCCTTCGTCGGAAACATCGAAGCAATGACAGGTGGGGCACACAAAAGCACAAGCTCCGCAATTAATACATTTTGCAGCGATCTCATCCCAGATCGTTTCATCCCAGATTTCTTTTGTTTTAGAAAAAAGTGATGAAATATCTTCTTTCTCTGCGAGATAAGATTCGGCTGTTTCTTTTAATTTTTCTATTTTTTTGATTTCTTTATCAGATACTTGCTCAGCTGTTTTAAACTCTTTCAGGAATTTCTTACCTTTGTCGCTCACAGCTTCAAAAATGTAATTCTCATCATTTTCTATTACAAAAATATCGGAACCTGTATTATTGAAAGGACCACCATCAAACCAGTTGCAGAAACAGGTGGAAAGCGGTTTATTGCAGGCAAGATTGAAAACAAGGCAGTTATCGTATTTTTCCTTCCAATATGGATCTTTATACATATCCTTCTTTGGCATTTGATGTGCTTCACCAAAAACCTTATCCAACAACAAAAGACTTTTTGTATCACAGTTCCTCATTCCCCAAATGGCAAAAGGTTTTTCCTCTCTTTTAGGAACCTTGATTCCTTCTTCTGTATATTGGAACAGAACTTCCGATTGAGGGAAGAATATTTCTTTAGGTGATCTTTTTGTGTTCAAGACTTTATTATTGATATCTTCTGCAGATTTGATCTTTTTGAAAGCTGTTGCTTTACCATCTGTAACAGGTGCAAAAACACTGTAATTCTTTTGGAGATTAGTTATAAATGTACTGAAGTCACTTTTCTTTATTTTGATCATATTTTAACCCATTATAAAATCTTGTTTTTCGTTTTCACAATAACTTGCCATTGCCGGTTTTTCATTAACATCCAATCCTGCGGTATAATCAAAACGTTCTTTGATCTCTTTTTCCACTTTTTTATTCATAATACGCAAATCAAGATCGACCGGGCAAGCGGAAACACAAGCTCCGCAATCAACACATCTTCCGGCAACGTGAAGATTTCTGATGAGATGAAAAATGATGGAGTCGGTTACTTCAGGAGTTTTCCCTATCCATTGCGGATCATTCTGGTCAACAAAACACTCGTTGCAATAACAGGCTGGACATACATTTCGGCAAGCATAACAACGAATACATTTTGAATATTCTTCTTTGATATATTCCCAGCGTTCTTGGGAAGATTTTTTCTCAAAATCAATAACATTTTTGAATTCGTCTTTTATATCAACTTTTTTTCGTGGTTTTCCAATAAAAATATCGTGAACCGGAGCATCAGGATAACGACAGGTTAAACAGGAATCACACAGAACATCTTTTAAAGGAATTGTCAGATCAAAATCACGTCCCTTTAAATGCACATTTTTACCATCGATCTTTGATTCCAGAATTTCTTTATTTTCTGTTTTCTGAAGAACCTTTTTCTTTTCCAGAATACCATTACAGGGAACTCCGATAATGACAACATTCTCTTTATTAATCTGTTTTTCAACAGCATAAAGAACGATAGATCGAGCATCGCAGCCTTTTACAATGATTCCGATCTTATCGTACGTTTTCCCAAGTTTTCTTTTATCTTTTGTAAGATAAGTGGTAAGATTGTTTCTGCAGGTTTCATCGAAAATCAACCTGTCTGCATCTTCTTCTTTTTGGATAAAAACCGGTGTGGAAGAAAGCGGTAAAGAACCTTTTCCCCAACCTAAAACAATATCAACTTTTTTATCTTTAAGGAGTTTTTTGACTTCTGTTCTCAAGTTCTGGATCATTGTTTTGCTCCCTTTACCAACCTTTTTGCAGGACCTATCTTCTTAACTTCGTTAGTGACCTTTTCGATGATATTGGCAAAGCGTTCACCTTCTCCGGCAGAGATCCAGGAGAACTGGACCCTTTCCGGTTCGATTCCAATCATCTCAAGAAGCGGTTTTATCGTAGAATACCGTCTACGGGCGATAAAATTACCTGACAGGTAATGGCAATCACCGGGATGTCAGCCGGAAACCAGAATACCGTCGAACCCGCTTTGCAGCGTTTTCATTATAAATAGCGGATCGACTCTTCCGGAACAGGGAATCCTTATCACACGTACATTTGGCGGATATTGCATCCGGGAAACTCCCGCCAGATCCGCTCCGGCATAAGAACACCAGTTACATAGTAATGCCAGAATTTTTGGCTGCCAATCTTTCATATTTTCTCCGAAATTTTTTTAGCAACGAACCCGCCTACGTTATACTTCGTCGTGGCAGGCAAAACTAAAAACGAACTTTTTGTTTTAATTCTATTCACTGCATTTCTTATTTAATTAACAACTATGATTATCTAAATTCTCAAATTACACAATTCTCGTTTCCAAAGCCCTCAAAACTCCTCGTTCCCAAAGCCCTCAAAACTCCTCGTTCCCAAAGCCCACTTTGGGAATGAATTGCGTTATCCAGCAACTGCCGGAGGATTTGGTAATGAGAATGAATACCCATTTTCCGACTCGTAGGGAAACGACGAGTCGAGATAAATGCTGCTTCGTCTTGTTCGTTTTGCCTGCCCTGATGCATATCGGGGTTCGTTGCATTTATTCACCCAATACATCAACTAAGTCCAGAGCTTCAAATGAAGCAAAAAGCTGCTCATTACTAAATCCGCGAAGATCTAGCGCTCCGCAACGACAGGAAGCAACGCAGGCCCCACAACCCTTACAGAGTGCCTCATTTACAACTGCAACTTCTTTTTCTTTGTCCACTTCGATCGCTTTATAGGCACAAATTATTTCACAATAACCGCATCCGGAACATCTGTCTTCGTTCACTTCTGTAATGGTTCCTTCAGCTAAAATTGACTTTTTAGTAATAAATGTAAGAGCTCTGCTTGCTGCTGCTTTTGCCTGCATTATGCTTTCATCCATATCTTTTGGATTATGTGCAAGTCCGGCAACAAAAACACCATCGTTTGCAAAATCCACAGGACGAAGCTTAACGTGTGCTTCCATAAACATTCCATCTTCGTTCAATGGAACTTTGAGCATTTTTCCAAGCTCTATGTTTTCCTTGCGAGCATCTACCGCAACGGAAAGCACCAGCAGATCGGCGGTTACAACCACTTCTTTATCCATAATCGGATCAAAAACAGTGACATTGATCTTGCTATCCGGGTCCGATTCATCCACAAACTTAACCTGCGGTTTATTTTCAGGTTCATAATGAACGAACATTGTCCCTTTATCCCGCAGTTCTGTATAATATTTTTCCCGGAAACCGTAAGTTCTAACGTCACGATTCACAATGTAGGTATTCACTTTGGGAACCAATTTTTTCAATTCAAGAGCATTTTTCACAGCTTTTGTACAGCAAATCCGACTGCAATACATTCTACCTTCTTCACGAGAACCAACGCATTGGATCATAACCACATTTTTCGGTTTTCTTCCGGGGAATTTCTTTTCATAAAGCATTTCCTCGAATTCAACCAGCGTAACAATGCGATGTGATTTTCCATAAAGATATTCGTCGGTTTTGTGTTCTTCCGCACCTGTTGTAACGATAACCACACCGTGCTCGAACTGTTTCTCTTTACCTGTACTTTTGTTTACAAAAGTTGTTGTGAAATTACCCACATAACCGTCGATTTTTTTAATCTCAGAATTCTTATAAATATGGATCAATTTATTTTTTGAAACTTCTTCGATCGTATCCCGGAGTAATTTCTGTGGGTCTGTTCCGAAATTGAAATAGATATTTTGTAAATTTCCGCCAAGTTCTTTTTCTCTTTCTACCAGGAATACTTCGTAACCAGCAACTGCCAGAGAATGGGCTGCTGTCATTCCTGCAAGTCCGCCACCAATGACCAGTGATTTGGGATTTATATCGATGGGAAGTCTTTTCAACGGCATCAGGTCACGCGCTTTTGCCACTCCCATATTTACCAGGTCTTTTGATTTTTCCGTGGCAAGTTCAGGTTCGTTCATATGAGCCCAGGAGCATTGGTCACGAATGTTTGCCATTTCAAAAAGGTATGGATTCAAACCTGCTTCGCTGATAGTGTCCCTGAAAAGCGGTTCGTGAGTTCGGGGAGTACAGGCTGCAACTACAATTCGATTGAGATTATGTTCTTCGATCCGTTCTTTGATCGTGTTCATACAATCCTGCGAACAGGCATACAACAGTTCTTCCGAGTGTTCCACATTTGCGATATTTTTGGCATTTTCAGCTACATCTTTCACATCCACAACTCCGGCAATATTAATACCGCAATGACAGACAAAAACTCCCACTCGAGGTCGTTCTCCAAAAACATCTTTTTCTACTACTTTCTTTTCCTGCAGTTCCTGTCTTTCCAATTTAAGATATTTGGTAGCTTCCGCAACTGCACCGGAAGCCGATACTACTGATTCGGGAATATCTTTCGGACCATTTGATGCACCACAGACAAAAATTCCTTCACGATTTGTTTTCAAAGGAGTAAAAGCATCTGAACGGCAGAATCCGTATTCATTGAGTTTAATATCCAGTTTTCCGGCTAATTCCCGAATGTTTTTTCGCGGTTCCAATCCAATGGCAAGAACGACCATATCAAATTCTTTAAATTTAATATCTCCGTTTTCCAGAACATATCGTAACTTCAAATTTCCTTTGTCAGTTTCGGAAATATCTGAGACTTTTGATTTTATGAATTCAACGCCATATTTATTTTTTGACTGCTCGTAATATTTATCAAAATCTTTTCCGAAAGCCCTGATATCCATATAGAAAAGCGAAGGTTTCAAACCTTTCATATGCTCTTTGGCAATGATCGCTTCTTTGATGGCGAACATACAGCAGGCAGAAGAACAGTAATTGTGATCGACATTCTCATCTCGTGAGCCAACGCATTGAATGAAGGCAATACTTTTCGGTTCTTTATTATCAGAAGCCCGAACAACGTGACCACCAAAAGGTCCGGAAGCTGAAAGCATTCTCTCGAATTCCAGAGATGTAACAACATTCTTATATCGTTTATAACCGAAATTTCCGAACCCGATCGGGTCGAATGCATCTATTCCTGTTGCCACTATCACCGCTCCGATTTTCAATTTTACTTTCTTATCTTTGTCATCAAAATTGATTGCTTTTGCAGTACACACTTTTTCGCAAAGCCGACAAACACCTTTTGTAAGGTAAAGGCATTTTTCTTTATCTATCGTATATTCGGAAGGAATACTTTGCAGAAAATACCTGGAAATTGCACCTCTCTTACGAAGCTGCATATCAAATTCATCTTCTACTTTCACCGGGCATTTTTCTTCGCAAAGTCCACAAGCAACGCATTTCTCAAAATC
>JAUXFF010000200.1 GCA_030620155.1 Candidatus Cloacimonadota bacterium
CACTGACTGTCATTGACTTTAATTCCTCTTATTTCACAATACTTATCTTCGTCTGTGTTTTTCTGTGTTTGTCTGCCTGCCTTGCCGTAGTTTTATCGTAGGCAGGTGGCTACTTTTTTTGGCCACTTGACTTACACTGACTGTCATTGACTTTAATTCCTCTTATTTCACAATACTTATCTTCGTCTGTGTTTTTCTGTGGCTACTATCAAATCTGCGCAATCAGAACACACTATTATTTTTTATCTGTGTTAATCCGTCGAATCTGTTCACCCCGTGAAATAACAGCTTTGCTGTTCCTGCTCCGCAGGATTTCACAGGGTAAATCCGTGTTCTATTATTTACTCCGGTACACTTTTGTACGAATTATTTTTATCCATTTTTATCCGCGCAATCAGTACACACTATTATATTTTATCTGTGTTAATCCGTCAAATCTGTGGGATCCGCGTTCTATTCACAAAATTTCACTCCCGGATTTTACTTCCTTATCCGGTACCAGTACAGCAAATTTCCCATCATCTTCTGCTGAAAGGATCATTGCCTGGGATTCCACACCCATAACTTTTCTAGGCTTCAAATTAATGAGCATTGCGACTTTTTTTCCTATCAATCCCTCAGGTTCGTATGATTGAGAAATACCGGCAACAGCGGTTCGTTCTTCTCCTCCAATACTTATCTTAAGTTTAATCAGTTTATTTGATTTTTCTATTTTTCCCGCTTCAAGGATTTTCACTATTCGGAATTCAAGCTTGGAAAAATCGTCATATTCGATCTCTTCTTTATGTTTGATCATTTCCTTTCTCCCTTTTTGTGTTGCTTTGAGAAGCTCAAGCTGTTTTTTTATCTCACTATCCTCAATTTTCTGAAAAAGTTGAGAAACTTTTCCTATTTCAAATTTGCCAGGTATTTTTCCTAAATTCTTCCATAAGATTTTTTTATTAAGATTCATCATTTTTCTTAGTTTTTTCATACTCTTTGGAATGATCGGTGAATACAAAATCGAAATGATCCTTAAGAGTTCCATACAAACAAAGAGCGTTTCTTCAGCTTTTGCTTTATTATTCTTAATCTCAACCCATGGTTGGGTTTCATCAAAATATTTATTACCTGATCGGGCAATATCCATTAAAAGCCTGGTTGCTTTTCTAACCTGGTAATTATTATAGCTCTTCCCGATATAACCTGCTAATTTATCAGCTTCCTTTAATGTTTTTTTAGAATACTCAGACAGATTATCAGGTTTTGAAATTTTTCCATCAAAGTACTTCTTAGCAAAAATAAATGTTCTATTAGCAAGATTTCCCAGGATGTTATTTAGTTCATTATTGATCTTTGCCTGGAAATCCTTCCAATAAAAATCACTATCTTTACTTTCAGGAGCATTTGCAGCCAGGTAGAATCTTAAATATTCACCATCAAAATATTTCAGGAAATCCTCCACCCATACAGTCCAGTTACGGCTGGTGGACATTTTCTGTCCTTCAAGATTAAGAAATTCGTTGGCAGGGACATCATAAGGAAGAATATAAGGCTCTTTTTGTTTCATCAACACAGAAGGCCAGATAATTGTGTGGAAAGGAATATTATCTTTTCCGAGAAAGTGAATAAGTTTAGTTTCCGGATTCAGCCAGTAATCTTTCCAGAGGTCGGGTTTCCCTTTCTTTTCTGCCCATTCCTGGGTTGAAGAGATATAACCTATAGGTGCTTCGAACCATACATAAAGAACTTTACCTTTTGTATTTTCCAGGGGAATTGGAACTCCCCAATTAAGGTCGCGGGTTATGGCTCTTTCCTTTAAACCTTCATTTAACCAACTAAAAATAAAATTTCGAACATTATCTTTCCAGTATGTTTTTGTACTTAACCAGGTTCTCAATTCCTCTTCAAATTTCGGAAGGTTCAAATACCAGTGAGTTGTTTCTTTAATAACCGGTGTTTTACCTGATATTTTGCTTTTGGGCTCTATCAAATTAATTGCATCGATCAATTTTCCGCAACTGTCACACTGATCTCCCCTGGCACCTTCTGCTTTGCAGTGAGGACAGATTCCCTCAATATACCTGTCTGCCAAAAAACGCTTGTATTTCTTATCATATAGTTGTTTTAAGGTCTTTTTTGTGACATATCCAGCCTCCAGGAGATTTGTAAAAAAATCCTGTGAAATTTCTATATGTCTCGGTCTGGAAGTTCCTGAAAAATTATCTAATTGAATATTAATTCCTTCCAGATCCTTTTTCATACTTTGATTATAACGTTCTGCAATAACTTTGGGAGAAACTCCCTCTTCCTCAGCTTTTAAAGAAATAGGTGTTCCATAATCATCGGTTCCACCAATATATATAACATCGTTTTCAATCAGTTTCTGATAACGAACAAAAATATCCGCATTCAAATATGAACCAGCAACATGCCCAATATGAAGCTTTCCATTAGCATAAGTCAGGGCACTGGTAACTAACAACTTTTCCTTTTTCAATTTTTATCTCCTTATTAACATCAAAATTGAATTATTTTCTATTTTTATATTTTTTTCTTATGGAAGGAGTCATTATTAGTGTGTGTCCGTAAACCCTGATAGATAATCTACACATTTTCAAGAATTATTACTTCATACTTTTTTATCTAACAGGGTAAAGTCAGATTTTTCAATTTCTAACTCCCCTGGTCCAAGGAATTCGAGTTTTCATGGGTTGGGATAGAATTTACGAACAACACTTGTTAATTTGTCATTAAACAGGTTTCAGCAAATTTTTCATTTTTAAGAAAAATTTCTGCATCCACCTGTCCCCCATTTTCGAGAAAGTATTTGAAACTTATATAATACAAAAAAACAAAAACTTTCATCCAAACAATCCCGTTATATTATTTTTCTTATTACTTTTTATCTTTTAGATAATTATAATGTCAAGAAAATAAAGACAGTTTAGCCACAAAAGTACATCAAGATGCTATAAAATAAACCATATTATTCCTATTCAAATTATTCTTCAAACCTATTTAAGATAATTTAATGTAAGTTGATTATGTTAAAAAAGTGTAATTTAAATAATTACCAGGAGAGACGTGTTAAATATCAGGTAAATAACTAAAATTACTTTGAATTTCAGGTAGTCTCCCATAAAAAGTGTAGCTCGACCCACGGCATGACGCCATGGCATGCTTCCAAGGTCGAGAAAATACCGGTATAATTATTTATTTTTGAGCAAATTACCACAGTTTGTTCAATAGTCTGCCCCGCTGTAATTGGGGTTTCGATTGAACCTTCAGTTTTCCACTGTTCTCGAGTTTCCCCACCACGAAATTGTGAAATAATATAACCTGATGTGTTAACATCGGGACGATGTGGAGAGAAATACATGGTTCCCTCAAGATGGAACATCCGGCTGCTGACGGATGAGCGAACCAACATAGAATTTTTAACAAGTATTATAGAACCATTTATTATCATAATCCTGGGTTTAATGATCGCGATAATTATTATAAATTTATATCTCCCTATTTTTAACATAGTTAACGCAATAGGATATTAAGCAAATAGTAAAAAATAAATTTTA
>JAUXFF010000142.1 GCA_030620155.1 Candidatus Cloacimonadota bacterium
TCCAAGTTAGTAGTGGAAGCTGTGATTGAAGCTGTGGGTAATAGCCCAAGCCAACTGCTGCGTAAATAGGATTTGTAATTCTTGTAAGCAGCATTCTCCTGCTGAATATCATAAGATCTCTCAAGTCCTATCTCAATCAACTGATCTAAGGTATACTCCTGAGATATTAATAAAAACGGAATTAAAAGAATTAACAATAGTAATTTTATTCTCATTAGTTACTCCTAACGAATTATCAAATAAAAAATCATATTCCCGAGACCAATCAGGAAGTAGAGACTCAAAGAAATTATCAACATATACTTATAAATGTATTTATTAAAATATTCCAATATTAAATTCATATCAAGTTTATTATCTAAAATTTCTATATATTTTTCAACCTGGTACTTTTTCATCAGAAAAGGTACAAAACTTCTTAAAAATTGCTTAATTATTTCAAAAACAATCAATGAAATAAAATGACGAATTTTTTCTCTGATATTTTGAGGAAGGAATCTAATATTATCCAAAAATTCAAGTTTATCCCAGGTATCTCTATAAGCTTTTTGTTCCCATCGAGCTATTTTTGTCTCTTCACTTTCACTTACAGTATCTTTTAAATATTCATAAAGAAGTTTTTTTAATCTCTTGATAAGCCATTCTTTTTTCCTGAAAAGGAAGCCCGGAGAACCAGGGATTCTTTTCCCAGAGATATATATAGGTCTTTTAGGAAAAAAGAGAAACATTTTTATTATGAACACAATAAGAAATCCAATAAATACATTAAATAAGATAAAAGTTAAAGATTTTAAAAAGATCATGTGTTAAATTTTCCCCTGGTTATAAAGCTTTACAAAATAGCTTATGGACCTGTTATAAGTTATTTCTTCATCATCAGGAAAATAACATGCTGGTAGTTCACCAATAGTTCTATGATATTCTATGCATTCACAGCAAATTCCTTTTTTACTACAGGGATAGGTGCAGTTACATATTTTCTTGTTTTTTTCCTGATTTATGCAATCCATAATCTCCTCACTTTCTCAAAAGCAAAAGATTTAAATAATTTAATTCTGTCAACTTCAATAAAACCTAACTTGAAAAATATTGATTGAGCCATTTTAAACAATATTGCATGTCATCCGGTAAGGGTATTTCTATTAATATTTCCTTGTTAGTTATGGGATGATTAAAATGTATTTTGGAAGCGTGTAATGCTTGTCTTTTCAGATGATTAGCTAATAAATATTTTACTTTTTTCTGAAAATTATGCGGTATCGAATTTAATGTTCTTTTCAAGTTTGAATAAGTATTATCGCCAAGTATCGGACAATTTATATAAGAAAAATGTACCCTTATTTGATGAGTTCGACCTGTTTTTAATTCAATCTGTACTAATGAAAAAAAATTAAAATACTGTTCAATTTTATAGGAAGTGATTGCCTTTTTCCCGGAGATTGAAACACTCATTTTCTTCCGATCAGATTTACTTCTGTCAATATACGTTTCTATAATTCCCTCAGGTTTACCGGGAATACCAACTATAATTGCCTTATAGTATTTCTTTATCATTCTTTCCTGGAACATCCGTGAAAGAATTGAATGTGTTTTATTATCTTTCGCTACAATTAACAGTCCTGAAGTATCTTTATCAAGCCTATGAACTATACCCGGTCTTAATCCATCCGTTCCTTTTGAAAGGTTTTCCTTGAAATGAAACATTAAGGCATTTACAAGGGTTCCGGAAGCATTTCCCGGAGCAGGATGAACAGTCAAACCAGCCGGTTTGTTCACAATTGCCAGATACTTATCATCGTAAACTATTACAAGGGGGATGTTTTCGGGAATTATTTCAGAATCTTCAACTCTGGGAATTGTTATTTCTATTTCATCACCAAATTTTAAAAGATGACTTTTCTTTATAGGAAAATTATTAACTCTGATGTTTTTACTATTAATTAATTTATCAATAAATGACCTGGAGAATAGTTCTTCTAATTTTAAACTTACTAAATACTTATCTATCCTCTGGTTGTTCTTTTCGTTATATTTCAGATTCATTTACAATCAGGAAGATTCCTGTTCTTTACTTTTCTCAGGTTTCTTTTTCTCTAGATTAGATATTGCTACAATCGCACCTTTTACTTCTCCATCAGGTCCTCTTACAATTGCACTTTTCAGCCCGATATGTCTTTTTAATGAAGGTATGAAAAACTGCTGAAATGCCTGCTTAGTTTGAGATTTAAGTATGGTTACAATATATTTTTTCAGATTATTTTCAACCTCAGGAGGAAAATTTGTTTCAAGCATATTAGTTTTCTCACTGATCGAGGTAAACACATCCGTTACTTTATCATTTATGTAAATTATATTACCATTTAAATCTAAAAGAATGAAACCATTCTCAGTTAGATTCAAAATTGAAATTATTCTATTATGATGTTCTACAATCTTTTCCTTCTTCAATTTATCGAAGTTCAGGAATGCTTTCAACACATCCTTTATAGAAAGAATTACCGCTAAAAATTCCTTATCTACACGGGTTTCAAAATCTCCGATATTAATATCAATACTATAGTTGCCGCGAGTAATATCTGTTAAAATCTGGTGAATTTCTGAAAATGCTTTATGTAAAAATACAGGAATATAAAAAAACAGGATCATTACCAGTATAAATTGTAAAAAAAGTGTTATATATATAGTGTTCTGAATGTCCATTTTAAGTGCATCAGGATCATTAAAATCTCCTACCATCTGAAAAATCAGCAACCCTTGAACCAGAGATATAGTAAAAAGTAAAATTATAATTATTCTTATTTTGCTTGTGAATGATAATTTCATATTTCTATCCTTTTTTACTGGTTTCGTTTATGAGATCATTTATTTTTGATTTTGGGCCGACCAGTACTAATACATCATTGTCGTGTATTATATCATTAGCCCCAGGCATATCATTAATTTTCTTAACAATTATATTCTCTCCATCTTCAGTTACATTTTGAGCCGTATACTTTATTGCTATAATATTAATTCCTTTCTCCGTGGGAAGTGCAAGTTCCTGTAGAGATTTCCCTACCCAACTTTCAGGTACAACAAGCTCAACAACACTATGTCCGCTTGATAAATCTATGTATTCCAGAACGCTGCTCGAAAGAAGAGAATTTGCTAGTTGCTTGGCAACCTGTTCTTCCGGGAATATTATATTTTGAACTCCCAATAACTCTAAAATCCTGCCATGAACCTTGCTATCCACTTTAGCAAAAATATTACTAACTCCCAATTTCTTCAGGATAACAGCAGTTAAAACACTATTTTCAATGCTGTTACCAATTGCTAAAATCACAGCATCAACATCCTGAATTCTATTCATTTTCAAAGATTTTTCATCGGTACTGTTCATATTTATAGCAACGCTTACTCTACCGCTTATTTCATCAACTAATGCCTGGTTGTTATCGATTGCAACTACTTCTGCACCATTCTCAAAAAGTGTTGTTGCAACATTAAATCCGAATTTTCCAAGCCCGATTACTGCAAATTTTGACATTTAATCTCCTTTGTTAAACATTAAGAAGGAAATTTTATCACCTTCATATTATCCTTTTCAATCAGTACTTTAACCAATTGAAATCTTTTCTTCGATATAAGTAAACTTAGTTTTTTTACTTTCTGAGATTGCAAAAATCAATGTTAAGGGACCTACTCTGCCAAAATACATTAATAAAACAATCACTACTTTCCCCAAATTTGATAGAAATGGTGTAATACCCATAGAAAGACCAACTGTACCAAAAGCAGAGAAAGCTTCAAAAACTGTCTGTTCAAATGTAAATGGCTCGATCAGAAGCAGCAGAAAGATCATCACCGAAATTAATGTAATAGAAGCTGCAATAAGAGCCATAACCTTATATATACTCTCCTCAGATACTTTTCTCTTAAACACATTAACATCTTTATTACCTCTAAACATTGCCAAAACTGAAACAAATATAACGACCAAAGCTGTAGTTTTTATCCCCCCTCCGGTTGATCCGGGTGAAGCGCCAATATACATCAAAATACAGGAAATAAGTACTGAGGCTTTGCTTAAATTCGCATTATTAATTGTATTGAATCCCGCTGTTCTGGTTGTTACAGATTGAAAATAGGAAGCAAAAATCCTGTCCGGCATACTGAAACCTTTCATCTCACAATTATATTCTGCAATAAAAAAACTTATAGTTCCTAAAAAAAGTAAGATAATAGTACTTGATAATACTATCTTAGAATGTAACGAAAGTCTGGAAATTTTGAAATACTTAAAAAAACTTTTCTTTATATCAACTAAAACCGGGAATCCTATCCCTCCAAAGATAATTAAAGAAGTTATTATAAAATTTATATTGAGATTTGATCTGAAATCCATAAAATTATTATGGAATAAACTGAAACCCGCATTACAAAATGACGATATCGAATGAAAAATGGAATAGTAAATAGCTTTATCTGAAAATAAAAAAGTATTTTTAAAAGTTAAAAATATAATAACTGCTCCCAAAAACTCAAAAGCCAATGTAACAATTACAATATTCTTAGCTAAACTTATCATATCAATTTTATTAGATTCACCAATAACATTCTGAATTAAACTTTCATTTCTTAATGTCATCTTCTGCCCGAGCATAATGGCAAACGCACTGGAAATCGTCATTATCCCTAATCCACCAATCTGAATTAAAAAAAGAATGATTAGTTGACCGAAAATTGTGAAATGAGTTCCCGTATCATAGACAATTAAACCAGTCACACAAGTTGCAGACGTAGAAGTAAATAAAGCTCCGATAATGGATGTATCTTCACCTGATACGGTTGCAGAAGGTAATAAAAGCAGAAGTGAACCTATAAATATTACCAGGAAAAAACTAAAAAGAACAAATACAGCTGGATTATCTGAAAGTTTATCTAAAAATTCACCTTTATAACTACCAAGTGCAAATTTGCGGATTAATATAAAAGTCTGTCTACCTAAAAGATAAAATTGAAAAACCCGTTCAGAATCATGAACAAATAATCCAATACAAATAAATAAAATATCCGGGAATAAATCTCTTAATTTTACAAATGAAAAACCTACCCTTAATATTCGTAAAATCAGATACAAGATTAGGGAAAATATAGTAATGTTTGTATATAAATCAATTAAGGACTGCTCAGTTTTAATGCTGGTTATAAATAATAACAGGATATTTATTACAGCAAATAAGTTTAGTAATATGGCTATAAAACGTTCAAATTTTAAAATAAATCGAATTTTATTATTCATAAGATACCTGAATTAAGCAGTAAGTTTCGATACTATTTCTTTATGAATTGCTTCAACTTCATGGTTCGCATCTACTACTAATAGTTTTCCTTCTTTTTTAAATAATTCTATAACTTTCTGAGTCTCCTGATGAAATTTTTCAATTCTTTTAGCCACTGCTATTTCATTATCATCATCTCTTTGAATCAATGGTGAACCACATTCATCACAATAACCGTAAAGATGGGGTCTATTGTAAATAATATTATAAACCTTTTTACAACGTTCACAATTTCTCCGAGCTGAAATCCTCTTAATAGCTATTTTATCATCCAGAACCAATAATATAACCTTATCAATATGAATATTCTCTGTTAAAAATTTCAGTTGTTCTATATTCCTGGGAAAGCCATCTAAAATAAATCCATTCTTTGCTTTTAAAATTGCTTCTTCAACAACATCGAACACATATTTGTCTGGAACAAGTTCACCCTTATCTATAAAGGTTTTAGCCTTAATACCTAATTCGGTTTTCTGTTCAATATTGCGTCTAAACAGATCACCGACATTGATATGTTCCCAACCAGACTTCTTACTTAAAAGTTGGGCTTGTGTACCTTTGCCACTCCCCTGTATTCCAATTAAAATTATATTCATTATAAACCCTTATAAAACCCCTGAAATCAAAGAAAATTACTATTTGTTGCGAAATTTATTACAATTGTATTAATAGTCAAGTTTTTACCTCAGATGATATTTTAATAATTCTATAAATAAAACAATTGACCGTTTTAATTATTTTTATGAATTTATCCTGATGGAAAAAATAATAATCACTGGTGCAAATGGTTTTATTGGTAGTTTTCTAACTAAAAAACTTTTAGAAAATGATTTTGAAGTAACAAGTCTGGTCAGATATGGTTCCAATATAGACTTGCTCCCGGAGAATAGTAATATAGTATTCATTGACTATGATGATGAAAAAAAAGTACAGAATGTATTTCAAAACAAAGAAATCCTGATTCATTGTGCAGCATTAACAAGAGCACTGAATTGGGATTTCTTTAAAACTATAAACATCGATCTGACTGCTAAATTAGTAGATTCTTTTAACTCTACACAATCATTAAAACAATTTATTTTCTTAAGTTCTCAAGCTGCAGCAGGTCCCTCAATCGAAGGTGAACCATTATCAGAAAATGATGTAGAACATCCAATCTCCTTATACGGAAAAAGTAAATTAGAAGCAGAAAATATAATTAAACAAAAATCTGAAAAACCATGGACTATTATTCGTCCGGTTTCAGTTTTTGGTCCGGGAGATAAA
>JAUXFF010000127.1 GCA_030620155.1 Candidatus Cloacimonadota bacterium
CAGTTTTCAGTGCAAGATAATTTTAAAAAATGTTTTTTTTTTGAATCTTCGTGTTTCTTAACGGCATTAAAGTCATAAATCAGTGGGTAATTTATATATGTTTTTTAGCTTGACAATCTTTAATGTTATTTATTTATTTTAACAAAATAGGATGTGATGCGGATTTTGTATTGTTAAGTGTTTATTTTATAAAAGGTTAGCATTAGAAAATATGAAAATAAAAAATCGATTTTGCAGATGTAACTCCTTAGGGAAATTGTAAATGCGAAAATTGTTCTTATTTGTTCTCCCTTTACTTTTATCTTTCTCACTTTTTGGTTATGAAAATACCAAAACATACGTAGATAAACAGATTGCGGAATTCTCAGAAGATAAAATACCTTCCAAAGAAGTAAATAACCTTTTTTTTGATAATAAATCTATTATAGTCTGGGGTACTCATTCAGATGATGAAGATGAAGTTGAAATAAATGAGATGATAGCATATAATGTAGTAGATTTTCGTATTAAACGATGGCTCGGGAAACCTGAAAATGTTGTATCAGTGATTATCGATAATGAGCTCACAATAGAACAGGTCGAAAATTATAATTTAATATTAGTAGGATCTCCAAACTCCAATATCTGGTTAGGAAGAATCATTGATTTATTACCGATTCAAATCACAGAAGATGAAATAAAGATATTGGATAAAACCTTTGAAGGTGATGAAGTCGGGGTTAGCTTTCGGTACCCCAATCCTTTGAATTTAGAACGCCAGGTATGGGTTGTTTCTGCTCCTTCTTATGAAGCTTTGCGTTTTATTCCTAAAACTGAAGAATACAGTATTTACGAACTCACGGATTATAATCCCAATGCTGATAGATTCCTTGAATTAGCACAGGGAAATTTCGAAGAGAACTGGAACCTGACTTCTGTAAAAATGATAGATAATATTGAGGTCTATTCAGGAGAGGATGATACTTTTAATGTTGTTGAAATTAAGGAATATCCTCCCCCTGAGTGGGCAGAAAACGGCGTCATGTATGAAATATTCGTGAGAAGTTTTTTTGATAGTAACGATGATGGTATCGGTGATTTGAGAGGTATTACAAAAAAGCTGGATTATCTTAATGATGGTGATCCTGAAACAAATACGGACCTGGGAATTAAATTGATTTGGTTAATGCCTATTTTTGATTCACCAAGTTATCATTGCTATGATGTAAAAGATTATTATAATATTAATCCTGATTATGGAACTAATGAAGATTTCCGGGAATTGCTAAGAGAAGCTCATAAACGTGGAATTAAGATTGTAACGGATCTGGTTTTGAACCATTGTTCCTCCCAGCATGAATTTTTCCTGGATGCTTATTCAAATCCGGAATCAAAATATGGTGATTGGTTCTTTTTCACTAATGAATCGCATACACGTGCTCATAACTGGCAATTCAGACACCGCAAAAAAGACAGGGCTATGCTGGAACCATATATGCCTGCCTGGAATGTGAATAATTCTGAAGTTCAACGATATCTTTTTGATATGGCAAAGTATTGGATGGATCCGAACAAAGATGGTAACCTCTCAGATGGGATAGATGGATTTCGCTGTGACTATGTAAAAGGACCTCCTCACGAATTCTGGAAAAACTTCCGCCAGGAAGTAAAAGCTGTAAACCAGGATTTTTTGTTAATAGCTGAAAACTGGGATGGCTTGGGTTCAATTGCACAAAGCTTTGATAATGAATTCGATATGGCAATCGATTTTCCTTTCCAGGGAAGTTTAATAGCTTCAATAACCAGCGGTAATGCTACAGATTTCAAAGACCTTTTGAAAGAACAGGAAAGGATCTTACCTGATCATGCTATGATGAATCGTTTTTTTAATAATCATGATATGAATCGAATTTTTACCAGACTTGATGAAGACCTGGCAAAACTGGGTTTAACTCTACTCTTGACAGTTCCTCAAATGCCTATGTTGTATTATGGTGACGAGATTGGTATGAAAGGGGAAAAAGATCCTTATGATGAAGGCATTAGAAGACCAATGGAATGGTGCAGTGATAATAAATGCGAAGGTATGACAAGCTGGTACCCTGTGTGGGATGAAGAACCTGACGGGATTTCTGTAGAAGAAGAAATCAATGATCCTGAATCTATTTTAAATTATGTGAAAGAGCTGATTCATTTAAGAGAAAAATATCCTTTACTTGAAACCGGTACAATAGAATTTGTACCTGTATATGATTTAGAAGATTTTGAAGAAAAGAAAGAATATCGAAGAGCGGTCTCTTATTTGATCAGCAAGGGGGATGAATCTATTCTGATTATAGCTAACCTGTATTCAGAGAAAGATTTGGTTATTGATCTGAGTGAATTCAGAGAACCAACCGGGATGGAAGAAATTTTGGGCTCAAAAATTATAAAATCCGAATATTATCCGTATCTGAAGATAAAATGCCCGAAACGCAGTTCGTTTGTATTTAATATAAAATATGATTAGAGATGTTTTGCTGAACCCTTAATTTTTTAAATATTGGAGGTAGTATGAAAAAGTTCTTATTTATTATGTTGTTTACTTTGATTTTTTCAATTTTATTTGCCCAGATAGAAATAGTCTTATGGCATTCTTATCGGGGTGGTGAAAAAGCTGCATTAAAGAAGGTTGTGAAAAATTTTAATGAATCTCAGCAGGAAATAAAACTAAAAGCTCTTATGACTCCATTTGATGCATTTCCTGATAAAATTACAGCTGCAATTCCGTTAGGGAAAGGTCCTGACCTGTTTATCTTTGCCCATGATCGTATAGGGGGCTGGGTAGAAGCTGATATTTTAGAATCTTTAGATTTTTATCTTGAAGAGGATATATCCGGGCAATTTGTCGATGGGGCTTACGAACCGATGATTTATAAAGAATCACTCTATGGTTTACCCATGTCCCTGAAATCTATTATCCTTTTCTATAATCCCAATATTATAAAAACACCTCCTCAAACTACCGATGAAATGATAGCTTTAGCTAAAGAACATACAAATGAAGAGAATAATGAATACGGACTGGTTTATGAAAATGCTAATTATTATTATAATGCATGCTGGATGCAGGGATTCGGAGGAAGAGTTTTTGATGAAAACGATAATCCGATTGTAAATTCCGAAGAATGTGTACGCTCATTTCAATTTGCCCAGGATCTATATTTAAAAGAAAAGATACTTCCACCTGAAGTTTCCAATGTGCTTGTAACTACTCTTTTTAATGAACAAAAGGCTGCTATGGTCATCACCGGTCCCTGGTTCCGAGGTGAAATAGCTGAGGATGTACCTTATGAAATTGAAATTCTACCCATAATAAGTGAAGTTGGTAATAGAGCAACTCCATTTATGAGTTCTGAAGGTGTGATGATGTCTACCAAGTCCGAACATAAAGATGAAGCCTTTGAAGTAATGAAGTATTTGATAAGTGACAAGCCTGCTCTCATCATGGCTTTAGAAGGGAAACAACCTGTTGCCAATAAAAATGTTTATGATAATCCTGATGTAGCAAATGATAAATACCTTCCCAAATTTAAAGAGCAGATAGAATATTCAAAACCAATGCCAAGCATTCCTCAAATGACTTTTGTCTGGTCTCCTGCTTCTACTGCAATTCAGGCTGTTATTAATGGCAAAGACCCTAAAGCTGTACTTGACAAAGCTCAGGATACCATAATTAAAAATCTTAAAGCAGCGGGATTTTAATTTAAATAAAGAAAAGTTTATATGGTTCGACATAAATATTGGCGCATAATAGCTATAATCGTTATAGTAGTACTATTTGCTCTGTTGTTGGGAAAACTTTTTAACAACACTAAAGCTAAATTGCAAGTACTCTATACAGGAGATTTTGCTTATTATATTTCTAAAGCGATAGCTGAGATACAACAATCAGCTTCCTATGATGATTCTATTGAAATTAACAAAATTATAAAACAAATCGAAGAATTATATCCCGATATAACTGATATTGCAGTTATAAAGGGTCGTTATTTCATTGCTCATACTAATCAAGAATTGATCGATAAAAAGATTCCCAAAGTAATATTTGATACTCAGAGAGAACTTAAGAAAAAAGCTGGAGAGACTGATCCTGAGAAACCGTATGTGATCTGGAAAAAATCAGAAGAGAATTATAATCTTTACAATATTTATTTTCCGGTTGAAATTAATGACAAAATCGTTGAAATAGTCTTCCTGGAAACAAGAGTACAAACTTTTTGTCCAATAAATATTTCAGCATTATTTATTTATCTTATTTTTCTTATATTGATTTTTGTCTTAATTGCTCTTGATAGATTTATTCCTAAATTCAAATTTCTTATCGGATCGGTTCTATTTATTTTGACTATCATCCTAATTGTAAATATCATCGACAGTAAATTGCAGGTGAATCTTAATGAATGGAATCTAAAGAAAGATATAACCTTCACAGGATTACAGGAACATTTAACACAATTAAATGTTGGTGTAAGTGTTGATTCCGAGCCATTAACATTACAAATAGAAGAATCTACAAAAACCTGGAAATTTACGCTTTCATTTATTGGTGTTCTTTTCATGATTTTTATTTTTACCGGAGCTATGGAGAATTTCTTTGAAACTATAATAAAACATCGACTTGCTTATGCATACATACTTCCTGCTATGTTCGGAGTGTTCCTTTTAGTTTTTTTCCCATTTATTTATGGTATTCTAATAGGTTTTACAGATTATAATCTGACCAATTTCGGTGGTGACTTAATAGAATATTTCAGTAATTTTAAGAATTATGGATTTAATAATTTCTACAATATTCTGAAAGTTATAAATTTTAAGGATTATTCAAATTTCTATTTTACTTTGGCACATACAGTACTCTGGACAGTTTTAAATCTTGTATTTCATATCAGTATCGGGGTTGGGCTCGCTCTTCTATTAAATGATGTGAGATTAAGAGGAAGAACTGCATTCAGAATACTTCTTATCCTGCCCTGGGCAATTCCCAATTATATTACAGCTTTGATCTGGAGAGGAATGTTTCATAAACAATTTGGAGCAGTAAATGGATTATTGGAACTTCTGGGTTTTGAACCCATTAGCTGGTTTACACAACCTGGAACTGCTTTCATGACAAATTTAGCCACAAACGTGTGGCTGGGATTTCCCTTTATGATGATAATTGCACTTGGAGCTCTTCAAAGTATACCCAAGGAGTTGTATGAAGCTTCAGCTATCGATGGCTCCACCAAATGGCAAACTTTCTGGAATGTAACAGTTCCTTTATTAAGACCGGCAATGGTTCCGGCAATTATTCTTGGGACAATATGGACATTTAACCAATTCAATGTGATCTATCTTGTTTCCGGTGGAGGACCGGATGGCTCCACAGAGCTTCTTATAACAGATGCCTATAAATTAGCATTTGAACAGTACCGTTATGGCTATGCTGCTGCATATTGTATCATTATTTTTGTGGTTTTGTTATCGTATGGTGTTTTCACTTCGAAAATTACCCGGGCGACAAAAGGGGCCTATGAATGATTCATAGAAGATCTAAATTTAAGATATTTCTCACATATGCGATATTGATAATTATTACCGGTATAACTATATACCCGGTATTATGGGTTGTGAAAGTTGCATTTGGCGGTAGATCTTTGTTGAGTACTTCCTTGAGTTTAATTCCTGAACATATTTCATTGGATAACTTCAGGATTGTGTTTACTCAGAAACCGTTCCTTATCTGGTTGAGAAATAGTATTATTGTATCTTTTGTTACAACTATTTCAAGTTTGTTCCTGGCAACTACAGCAGCCTATGCTTTTTCACGGTTCAAATTTCCCGGTCAGCGTAAAGGAATGATTTCTTTATTAATTACACAGATGTTCCCGGGTGTTCTGATGATAATTCCTCAATTTATCCTGATTTCAAAAGTTTTACATTTATATGGATCATTGATAGGTCTGGTGATAATCTATTCTACTACAGCTTTACCTTTTTCGATTTGGGTATTGAAGGGATACTTTGATACAATACCAATATCTTTAGAAGAATCTGCCACCATAGATGGTGCTTCCAGAGGTAGAATATTCTGGCAGATAATTTTGCCTTTAAGTAAACCAGCTATAGCAATTACAGGATTATTTTCGTTTATGACTGCCTGGAATGAGTTTATTTTGGCTGCCACGTTCCTGGATGATGAAATGAAATATACACTTCCTATCGGTTTAAGAGAAATGGTAGGAGAATTCGGTGCTGAATGGGGTAATTTTGCTGCTTCTTCTATACTTGTAGCAATTCCCGTAGTTTTTTTATTCATGCTTTTCCAAAAATTCTTAGTTTCTGGCTTGACAGCAGGAAGTGTAAAAGGATAAATGATAAAAATTTAAAAAAGGAGGGCATATGGGAAACAAAAAAGTTTTCATTACATTAATTCTGATTGTTTTCAGTTTCTCAAGTTTTTTGTTTGCTGGTGAAAAAATTGAATTTAAAGACCCCAAAGGGGATGATAAGGGTCCGGGTGTTTACACCTATCCTACAAACCCCATTTATGTTGCCGGGTCTTTTGATATAACCAGCGCTACTATCGAAGATAAAGGTGATAAAATTGAATTTGTAGTTAAATTCGCTGCCCCGGTTTCTTTTAATTGGGGTGATTATTGGGATGTTCATCAAGTTCAGATCTACCTTGATTTTGATAAAGTCAAGGATTCAGGTCATACTGAAACTATTCCCGGGACCCAAGTTCTGGTTGATCCTGAAAATGCCTGGGAAAAAGTTATCTTCATTGATCCGCATACAGTACCCAAAATCAATGGAGAGATCGATTTGAAAGCTGCACATCTTAAAGAAGATATTGTGTTACCATCGAAAATTAAGCCTATTGGGAAATCATTAAAAGCAACTGTACAAAAAGCTGATCTAGGTATTGGTGATGATGCTGATATTAATGATTGGGGATATGGTGTCCTTATGCTGAGTGCTACAGGTTTCCCGGGTAATTGGTGCGTTTTAATGCGCAGAGTGAATGAATATCAGGGAGATCATCGTTTTGGGGGCGGTGCCGATGGGGCAGGTGACCCAAATGTAGCAGATATGATCGTTGACAACGGTGACGGAAGTGAAGATGAAATTCAAATCCAGTATGATATGTTGTCAAATTATGAAAGTGGTATGGACCCCGAAGAAACAGAAGATGATAAACTGGCTGTAATTAAACTGGTATATCCAAAACAATAATTAAATAGGAGGTATGTATGACAAAAAAATTAGTAATTGTCAGCTTAGTATTAATGTTAGCA
>JAUXFF010000110.1 GCA_030620155.1 Candidatus Cloacimonadota bacterium
CTCAGGGTGACACAAGCTCAGGGTGACATATATCATTATGCATTTGATAACAAGATTGCTGACAAACCTTGGTTTGCCAGCAATCTCTCTCGTCCTAGCAGGTCGAGTTACGTTCGACCTTGGAAGCATGCCATGGCGTAATACCGTGGGTCGAGTTACATCATTTCTTCTAATTTCTTTTTTGCCTGTTCTCCCCACTGGCTAAGTTTTCCGTATTTATTTATTATCCGCTCGTAAATCCGTTTAGCTTTATCATAATTTTGTAAATTCAGGTAAGATTCACCTGCTTTAAGTTCTGCTGAAGCTGCCCACTGGATGAATTCTTCATAATTATATTCAACTTTTAGAAATTCAGTAACTGCTTTTTCATATTCTTCCATTCCTAAATATGATTCTCCGATCCAGTATTGAGCTTCTGCTTTTGTCTCTCTATCCTTTAGAAGCGGAATTGCTTTCTCAAACATCTCAACTGCATTCTTATATTTCTTATCCCGAAAATGACAAAAAGCAATATCAAATAAAGTTTCACCTTCCAATTCCATATCTCCCCAACGTTCCAGGATGATTTCATAAGCTGCAACAGCTTTCTGCCATTCCTCGATAGTCTTACACACAAAAGCAAAGTTCCTGGTAGCATCTAATGCCAGTTCTCCGGATTCATCGTTTTCAATAACATGATAATAATATCCAAGAGATTGTTGATATTTTTCATTGGTGAAATTGATTGTACCCAGCTTTAGATCTGCCTGATTTTTCAGTTCCTTATTGTCTGTGCCGCTTACAATCAAAAAATCACTTTCAGCTTCATCAATTTTTTCCTGCTCCATCCTGGAAACACCTCGCCAGAAATAGGCATTAAATTTTAAAATTGGGTCTAACTCTTTTTCTTTAAGTAAATTGGAAAATATTTTTTCAGCTTTTTTAGCATCGATTCTTATATAATAAATTCCTTCATTCAATTTGATTTCATTCAGATCCGACCCTTTAAGAACCGATTTAAATTTCTTTTGTAAAACCTCCGCTTTAGGTCTGTTTTCTATTCTATACAAAGAAATAATATTTTCTTTTGTAATTTGGGAAATATTTTCGAATTCAGTAAAATTATCCCCAAGTTTATCAACTATTATTTTGTAATTTTCTGCAGCTCTCAGGTAATTTTCCTGGATAAATGCTATTCTTCCGAGCATTTCATAATTTTCCAGGTTATTCTTATTTTTTTCTACAAGCAATCCATAAGAATATTTTGCCATTTCCAGGTCATTGGTTTCAAACTGTAATTGCGCTAATTCTTTTAAAACATTAACGCTTTTTTCAATGATATACATCAATGATTCTTTTGCTTTTTCTTTAACACCCAGAGTTAGATAAACATTTGCCAGTTTCTCATAAAATTCATCATCACGATTTTGAATAGGGATCATTAACAGATATTCTACTGCTTTTTCATAATCTTCTGATTCCATTAACATCCCGGTATAATAATTCACAGCTAAATCAAACCCGGTAAAATTCACAGCATTTTTTAGAAGAAATTCGAATTTATCTGCTGCCTTTTCGTGAGAATCTGTTTTATCAAGGCTAATAGCAAAATGAAATAATATCTCAGGTATATTAATATTTATTTGTGATTCTGCCAATTCATAATTCTCTCTGGCTTTTTCATTATTATCCTGCTGATAGTAATATTCGGCAAGGTTAATTTTTGTGTTGTAATAATCAATATTATCAATGTTTTTATCAATCTGTAATAACTCACTAAACTCAACAGCTTTTTCAAAATCCTCCAGGTTCTTGTAATAATTTATTACTTCCAATAAGAATTCATTATAGGAAGAAGATTCCGGGAATTCTACTACAAAATTTTCAAGTTCGATTATTGTTTCAATGCTTGTTTTTTCTTGCTCCAATAGATTCTTTCTTATATTTAACTCCAATACCCATTCTCTATTTGATGAAATCTCCGGAGAAGAGACCAATTCATTAACTTTATTAAAATATATTTCTGCTTTGGAAAAATTATTCTCTGCCAGGTTTTTCTCGATAATTTTCAAATAGATTATTGCTTTAGTGTAAATAGACTGTGAACCATCTTCTATAATCAGGTCTATACTTTTTTCATATTCCTTTAAATCTTCATTCAAGATTGTAATGATCTCTTCCTTAAGTTTGGATTTATCTTCATTTTCAAGGTATATATAGATCGAGTTCAAGAGATTTTCAAAAGCTGTACTAAAGTCTTTTTGTCTAAACTTTTTAAGATAATTTCTTTTTTTAGTGATTTTATTTTTCAGTTCCAAATCGTAAATTCCTGATAATTCTATCTGAGCGAGTTCAGTAACAGCATCATCATATCTTTCTAATTTCTCATAACAAAGTGCTATTTTATAAGCTGCAGTTGCATGGTTTTCAGCAGAGGAATACAAAGTTTGAACCTGTTCATAAAATTTTATTGCTTTTGTATAGTTTTGAAATCTTTCTAAATAAATATCACCAATTTTTAGTAAAATCAGATCTTGGGGAGCATAATATGAAGTTAGTAATTTTTGATAGGATTCAATTGCCAGGATCAATCTGCCGGCTTTTTCCAGGATATTTGCTTTCAGAAGTTCACATTCATAAATAATTTCGTCATCATCTGTGAGTGATATCACTTCGTTTATCAAAATATCAGCTTCTTTAAAATGTTCCAGATAGTAAAAAGCCTTTGTTTTATAAAGCATATATTCAGCTTTAAAAGGACTTTCATTAAATATTACAGGTATTTCTGTTATCAAAATTACCTCGGAAAATTTTCCTAATTGTAATCTGCAAAAACCAAGTAGTGTTAAATATTCGTCCAAATGATCAGAATTATTAAATTTTTCTACCATAATTACCAATTGTTCATAAGCCTGATCATATTTTGAAAGCTCAATAAAGTATCCAGACAGCTTTTTCCGAAAACTTTCTTCAAATTGACGAGGAATCGAATTATCCAATTTTGTTGCCAAATTTTTAGCAGCAACTTGAATACCTTCATCAGTTTCTAGAAGATCAATTTCCAACTCTATTGCCTGCCAATGGGAATTACTGTTAGGATATTCCGAACATATTTTTTCTATAATTATTTTGCCTTCTGCAGGGATATTATTGGCAAAATAAGCTTTAGCCATGAGCAAAAGTACTTCCGGGATCTGGCTATTTCCTTCATAGTTTTTCAAAAGTTTTCTACCGGTAACAATAACCCGATTATATTCCTGCAAATTATAAATGCTTTGCAAAAAGTTGGTTAAAGAATTTTCTGCATAACTTGTAGAAGGGAATTTATTTATCAATAAGTTATAATTTGATTGTGAATCCGAATACTTCTCCTGCATGAATTGTGATAAAGCAAGGTAATAAAGCGTCTTAGCTCTGGAAGTACTTTCAGGATAACCATCCCATAGTCGTTTATAAAATTTTTCTGCATTTTCATACTCTTCTCTTTCACGATAACATTCGCCAATATAAAATAAAGACTGTTCAGCTTCTTCAGAAGTAGGTGACAGAGCGATTATTTTTTCAAATTCACTTATGGCTTCTTTATATAAACCCTCATTAAAAAGACTTTGAGCAAAATCAAAATCAGCCAGCAAACAAACTGAACTCATTAATATAGCAGTGAATAATATTATTTTCATAATATTAACCCTCCAATAATCTGCATTTGTTTCAAAGGGGATTAGTGTGTCAAATAATTCCTGCTTATTGGGAATATTTCATAAAGATTTGAAGTTTATTTTCCCAAGTATTAATATTGCATTGACAATTAAAAATAAAAACCAAGTTTTAAACTTAAAATAAATAATGGATAATAAATGATAATATTTGTTATACTTTTTTTTACTGGCATTCTTGCCGGATTTATCAATACTCTTGCTGGTGGTGGATCAATTTTGGTATTACCTGTGCTTATACTATCCGGATTACCTTCTCCAATAGCCAATGCGACAAATCGAGTTGCGATCCTTTTTCAAAGTATTACCGGTGTTCAACGATTCCACAAACATGGTAAATTAAATATAAAACCGATTATCCATATTACATTCGCTGCCATTATCGGTTCTATTATCGGCTCAATTTTTGCTGTAAATATTGATTCTGTAGCATTTGATAAAATTCTGGGAATAGTTCTTATATTGCTTCTTATTTTAATGTTCCGCCCTCATAAAAAAAGAAATCGTTTCACAAAGACACTGCCCAAATGGTTGGAATGTTTGATATTTTTACTTGTAGGATTTTATGGTGGTTTTATTCAAGTTGGAGTAGGTTTTCTATTCTTAGCAACCTTAAAATTAGTAGAAGAATTCAACCTGGTAAAAGCAAATGCAGCGAAAGTTTTTATAATATTATGTTACACTTTTTTTGTAGTAATAGTATTCACAGTTTCAGGAAAAATCGTCTGGAAATATGGATTAGTACTTGCTGCAGGGAACATGATCGGAGCATATCTGGGGGTTCATGCAGCTATTCGAAAAGGTGAAAGATTTATCAGAATTGTATTGAGTATCGCTGTATTTATTGCCTGTTTGAAATTATTCGGAATACTCAACCTGATCGGTATTGGGTAAATATATCAATATACACTCAACCTTCTATAACGTGTGCTTCGATTCTTCCAACTGTCAATAAAATGATGATACACCTGATCATGACTTACTTCCTTATCTTTCTTTTTCTTAGTAAATTTATCCACTACTCGAATTTCATCAGCATTTATTTCCAGGGTCTCATGAATATTTTCTTTAACTATGTATTTTTTTACTCTTTCAGGTAAGATGTTATAAAGTAAAACAAAATCATGACTATCAAGATCGAATTCTTTTACAATAGTCTCAATAAATGTCTTTTCTTTTGGGTGGAATTCATTATCCGCGACTACAAGCAGCAGAGATGTTTCTAAAATTAAAAGCTTTTCTTCTCTTGTTTTAATATTCTTTATGAGCTTTTTAATTGGTGTAGGATCGACAAATTCTTTTTCAATTTCTTTCTTCTGTTTATGGCTAAAATTTACATTTTTAAAGGCTTCGTCAAAAGCTTTTCTTTCAGAAGGTAAAATCTTACCATCTTGCCAGGCTGCACTAATAATTACTTTTGCCACATTCAAAAGATTAGGTACATTTTCCGGCATAACTCTTTGGAACATATTATCTGATAGAATATCACCTGTCTTAATATTCACTAATTTACCTATCTTTCTGCCTTTCTCATCACGAGTAATAGTGAAAGAATACTCTTCATTTCCAAAATAGCTTATATGTGACATCAAACCTCCTATATTTGTTTATCATAAATAAATATTCTTTAATTTCTATGTTATAATTTTAAAAAGCGAAATAATTGTCAAAATCTTTTATATTTTACCCGAAATTAAATTAGATCGGTTTACTCCAAAATTATTATTAGCCATTTTATAAAATAGATTCTTCTCTTATTTTTCTTACAAGGATCAAACTATATTTTATTCACCTAACTTTTTTAGTTAATAGACATTACTGAAAAAAAACAGTAGGTTTTTCTACATTAAAAGGAAGAATGAATTTCACAAAGAATTTGACACCTTAAATTATAATGATGATTTTCGTCTGATAGGTTCTTTTATTTTTTTTATTATAAAAATTATTATAAAAGGAGCAATAATGAACAGAAAACTCAAAGTTTTGTTCAAGGAAAAGGGAAGTTTTGTTCATTCAGTTGATTGTGATACCACAATAAAAAAGGCTGTTGGAATTTTAAATAAATATCGTATAGGATCTTTAATAGTACTTAATTCCGATGGTGATATTGAGGGAATTTTAACAGAACGGGATGTTATGATAAAATTAGCAAATACTGATGATTTAGTAGGAAATTTACCTGTTAGGTCAATAATGACTCCTAAAGAAAAACTTATAATTGGAAGTGGTGAAGATACGCTGGAACATTTAATGAATATAATGACGGATAATAAAATTCGGCATATCCCAATAGTTGATAAAGATGGAATCTTACAGGGATTAATCTCTATAAGGGATATAATCAGATTCCTTTTAAGAGATTCAAGAAGAACAGCAAAAGATTTGAATAATTTTATTATGGGTAATTATCCACGATAAATTTGAATTATAGATTTAATCGTCTTGCATCCAGTATTAAATTTTTAGGTCTTGTCAACAAACTAAGGTTTTATAATAGGCTATAAGGATTAATATCGATAGTCCAGTTTATTGTACTACTTAAAGTCAGATTTTCCTTAAGATAATTTACTGCTTTCGATTGAGTAGTAACATTAACTGCTTTCAATATAATATGATAACGATATTTTTTTTGAAGTTTTATTAGAGGAGAAGGAACAGGACCTAATATTATTAACTCTTTATCATCAAATTTAGATTTCAGTTTTTGTATTATTACTTTAATTTTTTCCATTTGTAGTTTGAGATATTTCTCATCTTTACAGGAAAACAACAATCTGGCAATTTTATAATAAGGTGGATAATGCAACTTATTCCTATAAACTAATTCTTCTTTCGCAAAAGCTTTGTAGTTCTGGTCCATGGCATATCTGACAGCATAATGATCCGGATTGTATGTTTGTATTATAACTTCTCCGGGTTTTTCACCTCTTCCGGATCTTCCCGCAACCTGAGTTAATAGTTGAAAAGTTCTTTCAGCTGCCCTGAAATCCGGAAGGTTTAAGCTGATATCTGCCGAAACAACACCTACTAAAGTCACATTTGTGAAATCCAACCCTTTGGCAATCATCTGAGTTCCTAGAAGTATATCGATATTTCCATCAAGCATTCGTTCGAACATCGAATCATAACTATCTTTCTTATGTGTTGAATCAGAATCCATTCTTAAAATTCTCGCTGTTGGAAAGAGAATTTGTAATTGCTTTTCGATTTGTTGTGTTCCGGGAGCACCGAAATTGAATACATAACTTCCACAATCGGTACATTTTCTGGGAAGCTTAATTTTAGTACCACAATAATGGCAGATAAGTTCCTGGGTACTGCTGTGAAATTTCATACTTACTTCACATTGAGAACATTTAAAAAGTTTCCCACAATTAACACATTGAACAAATGAAGAGTGTCCCCTTCTGTTTTGAAATAAGATTATTTGTTCTTTTAATTCTAATTTTTCTTCAATTTTCTGAATAAGTTCTTTCGACAAAGGTTGTTTATGATTCTCATGTTTGCACATATCAATAATTTGAACCGAAGGAAGCTTAAAGGTTAATGGTCTCTTTTCCAAGCTTAATAAAGTATACTTATTACAAGAGACATTAAACCAGCTTTCAAGTGATGGCGTAGCACTCCCCAAAATAACCGCAGCATTAGAATTTTTTCCTCTGACAATAGCTATATCTCTTCCATTATAACGGGGATTTGATTCCTGTTTATATGAATTTTCATGTTCCTCATCTACAATTATAACTCCAATATTTTCCAAAGGGGCAAATATAGCACTTCTCGCACCTATCACTATTTTACAGCGCCCAGCCCGAATATTACGCCATTGTTCCCAACGCTCTCTATCATTTAAATGACTATGCATAATTGCAATACCTTCTCCAAAAACCCCATAAAATATTTCTAACATTTGAGGTGTTAACGATATTTCAGGAACTAACATTAATGCTGTTTTTTCCTTTTTCAGACAGATTTTAATCACTTCTATATAAACTTCGGTTTTACCACTTCCGGTAATTCCAAAGAGCAGGAATGTTCTGAATTTCTGCTCATCTAAGGTTTTTTCTATTTGAGTAACTGCAAATATTTGCTGTTGGGTTAAAGTAATAACTTTCGGAGGTCTTTTACTTTTATTAAATAATTTTGTTTGGGGAGTTATCTCTCTTGGTTCTATTCGAATAATTCCCTTTTTAGTAAGATTTTTTAAAATTGAATAACTATAACTTTTTGCTATCTGGGATAAAGGAAAACTTTTACCTGTCTTTTTCATATAATTAAAAGCTTCCAATTGCTTTTTTGTAAGTTCAGAAATATCACCTGATATGTTTACAATAATGAAATTCACGACTTTTTTCTTTATTTTAGCATCATAAACTCTCTCAATCTCAATTAAATTCAGGTCCTCTAATTTTTCCAGATAAGATTTAAATCCTTTTATATTGATTTTTTCCTTAAGGTCTTTTATCTTCATCCAGGTTAATTTGCTAAGTTCATTCAAAATAAGTTCAGAATTACCATCAGAATCCGGGATATAACGATCAGTTAATTTTCTCACCTTAAGTTGAACCCGGATATTGAATGCAGAAGGTAACATTGCGGCCAATGTTTGACCTAAAGTACATTTATAGTAATTGCTGATCCATTGGGCCAGATCAAGTAATTCATTTAATATTTTCGGAGATAAATCAACTACCTCTAAAATTTCTTTGTACTTCAATTCAGGATTTATTTCAGTTACCTTATCCCAGACAATACCAGTAAGAATAGTGTTTTTAAAGGATACAATAACTCTGCAGCCTTTTTTTATAACTGCAGAACTCATGTAAACGAACAGTTGGTCAATTTTTAAGGGTAAAGCTATATTATAA
>JAUXFF010000185.1 GCA_030620155.1 Candidatus Cloacimonadota bacterium
AATTTCACCTGTTTTGAATCTATTTAAATAAGCCAGTACATGAACTCTACCCAATTCATCAGTATAACTATCTGCAAATTGGACGTTATACAGGGTTTGATCCGATTGAATATTCACTGTTTTTGTTACATCTGTAAGATCTTCATAACTTGATTCATCATTTTTAATTATTTCCTTATACATTTGAGTATAAGTTTCATCAACTTTGACTTTAGATTCAAAAATTTTAGAAAGACTTGCGGCAGCATAATTTTCAGCTTCTACCCGCGAATCTCCCTCACCAATAGCAGTTAAATATAGTTGTTCATGGTAAACAGCTTTGGGATTTTCCAACCAGTCAGGCTTTCTGGTTTTACCTTTTTTACCCTTAGCTTGAGCAGCACAGGATATTAATAATGAAACGATAAATATAAATAAAATTGCTCTTTTCATTTTAACTCCAAATTATAATTCACAGAATAGAGGATTTAAACGATTTTTCAATTTTGGTTTAAACTTTAATATTAGTTCAAATAAAATGAATTGAATAAGTTTAATCCATCTTTTTTAATCTCTTTTTCCCCCAGATCATCTATAAATAGAATACTTCCATTACGTGAATAATATTCGATTTTTATATTATGAAGACCAGATTCAACTTTAATTTCACCTACTAAAGCGTCTCCAGGAAAGAATCTCGAAATTCTCAAGTCGGCGTTTTCAGTGGCATCTACTACAATATCAGTGGCTAATCGAGCTGCGAAACCAAGGAATGAATCATTGATCTTTTCTTCCATCTCTTCTTTACGTTTCTCAGCGAATAAACCCTTTACAGTAGTTCTTATAATAGTTTTCAGATAAATCAGAGGTTCTTTAATTTTATAAGTTTCAAGAGCCACTTTTCCCATATCTTCTATCTTTTTCAATTCAATAACCGGTTTATTATCAACTATGATCTTCACTTTTTCAACATCTGATTCTCTTTCTTTCATATAAGGAAGTTGAAATTTGAAATGATAGCCTTTTTTAACACCTTCCCAGGGAATTGTATGTAAACCTTCAAGCTCCTGCTGACCTTCAGGTAATTGCTCTGTTGATGCAATTATTATTATATCTTTTTCTGTGTGAACATATAGTGTCTTAGCTTTTTTTACAGGAGATTTTCCTATAAAACTAATAAAATCTATTTTTGCTTTTTTCGAACTTAGTAAATAATCATCAAACTGTGGTGTTTTAAAATCATAAATATGAGACTGTTGAATCCATGCATCTTTTAGAAGATCAAGATCAATTCTGGCATCATCCCATTTTCCTTCAGCCCGATAGATAAGCAAGCTTAAATATCTTCCAAGAGCGTCATTATGAAAACGGTTTTCTACAGCTTTAAATTCTATTTTGCTATCTTTTGATTTATCATATTCTTTAGCCATTTTTTTATATTTGTCTTCAAGCTTGTTTAATTTGATTTCAATTCTGCGAATTTCCACAAAAGCATCGTCAAAATCGCCTAATTCGATGTAATTCAATGCTTTGAAGATATTAAGGTATATATCCTCATAATCTTCCCCTGCATAATCCAGGGCGTTATCATTGAGAAGTAATGAAATTGCAGCTTTAGAAATACTTTTAGTATAATTTTCATCAATAGCATTTTCTGCTTTGGTAAGATATTCATTACTTTTCCCGTAATCTCTATTATAGAAATGCAGCATCCCGCGATCTAAATAATAAACAACCTTTTCTTTGGATGTATAATATTTGTCTTTGGACTTCTTAATCTTATTAATTGCTCCGGCAAAATCTCTCTGAGTAACTTTATCATCTAAACCTTTATACTGTTTCAGGGAAGTTTTTGTAGAGGCACAACTAAGAATAATGATTAAAAAGGAAAAGTAAATTAATTTTCTTACCATTTAGTTTTTGCCTTGGTAATGAATTTCTTTATCTCTTTAGTTCCTATCCAGACTTTTTCATTTGATTCTACATTAATAAGTTCGAGATCAACTTGATAAAAAACAGCTGACTTCCCTTCAATAGAGTCAGTTGTGGAATTGATTACACCTTTTAACATAAAATCTGCACCAGTCTCCTGAGCCAGGGCTTTTGCAGTCTCATCTGATGAATAAGATTGTTGATCTGTCCTTTCATCTCTAATTTCTGTTCTTTCTTTACTTGTGGCTACAAATTTTACTTTTCCGCTATTGATTAACTCTCTCTCGATATCTTTAATAAAAATATCGGTTTGAATATGTTCAGAACTCAGATTACGAACAGTCCCCACAATAACCACTGGTTTGCGATCACTTTCCAGTATAAAATCAGTTATCCAGGGACGAAATGTAAGGTCTTTAATCATCTGTTCAGCAACCAGCCTGGAATCAGTATCATTCCAACGTCCACTCAGATCAGTAACTTCATCTGTAGAAATACGGTCAACAGTTCGTGAACTAGTTCCACAACTGATAATAATTACCATGAAAATTGATAATCCTGCAAATAATAAAAGTCTTAAATTTTTCATAAATTCCTCCAAATATAATTTTTTTTTATCTGGAGAATTAGTTTTGTGTATAAAAAATTGTCAAATAAAAAAAAACAGGTTTGAATTTCCATATAAAAAAAGAGGAAAATCCCAATAATCTTCCTCTTTATATTTTTCCATTAATTTGAATATATTATTATTTTTCTCCTATTTCGATACCTTTTTTGATAGCTTTCAAATTTGCATCTAATAAATCAGGATTTTTCTTTTTAAGGAATTCAACCATATATTTTTCAACAGTCTCAAATTTAACTAATTTTGCTTTCCCGATTATTACTCCCAGAGAAACCATATTCATAACTTTAATTGTACCTATTTCACTTGCAATTGAAGACATAGGAGCATAAACTTCATCAATATCATCTCTATTTAATTTATTCGGACACATATCTGAGTTGGCAATCATTATTCCTCCGGGTTTTACTTTTGGTCCGAATTTATCAACAGAAGGTTTGTTCAATGCTACTAACAGATCAGGAGTACTAACTAACGGAGAAGCAATTTCTCTATCGCTGATCACAACAGCAACATTTGCTGTTCCACCGCGCATTTCAGGTCCATAAGAAGGCAGCCAGGAAACATCTTTTCCTTCTTTCATTGCAGCTGAAGCAAGAAATTTACCAACTGTTAATGCGCCTTGACCACCAAAACCTGAACAAATTAATTCTATTTTCATTTTTCTTCCTCCTCGATAGATTTATCTTTAAAAACTCCGAGTTTGAAGAAAGGAAGCATATTTTCCTTTGCCCATTCAAATGCTTTCATAGGCTCTAATCCCCAATTTGTTGGACAAGTAGAGACAAACTCAATAAAAGTAAATCCTCTTTCTTCCTTATTGAATTTAAGAGCCTTATATACAGCTTTTTTTGCTTTTAGAACATGTTGAGGTGAAAGAAGGGAAACCCTTTCAATATAGTAAGGAGCTTCTAAAGTTGCCAAAAGTTCACATGCTCTGATCGGGTATCCGATATCTTTTTCATCCCTCCCATAAGGAGAAGTTGTTGTTTTCATCCCCGGAAGTGTTGTTGGAGCCATCTGCCCCCCGGTCATTCCATAAATCGCATTATTAACGAAAAAAACTGAAATATGCTCACCCCTATTTGCAGCATGAACTATTTCAGCAGTACCGATAGCCAATAAATCACCATCTCCCTGATAGGTGAAAACATGCATATCAGGTCTTGCTCTTTTCATTCCGGTTGCCAGAGCCGGAGCTCTTCCATGAGCTGCTTCAGCCATATCACAATCAAAAAAGTTATAGGCAAGAACAGAACAGCCAACAGGACAAACCCCCATCATTTTATTTCTCATATTTAGTTCGT
>JAUXFF010000040.1 GCA_030620155.1 Candidatus Cloacimonadota bacterium
AACCAATCAAGCTTTTTATTTATGGGGAGAATATAATCACAGTTATTACCAACATCACGGTCCAAATTCCGGTTATTATTGGAATGATAGTAATACACCTGATGTAACTGGTTATCCTGATGGACCTGAATATGTTTGGATTCCTAGACCAGTAGCTTTAGATCCTATCGGTTTTACTCATAATGATTCAGGAATAGTTATACCCGTAACAGATTTTGAATTTGTATTTTATGGTGTTACTTACAATCAGTTCATTATCAATCCCAATGGTTGGATAGGACTTGGAAATGAGAATAATCCTGTACAAGATTATCCATTATATGATAATACTTCACTTCCAAATTCAAATGCCGAAGTTCCAAAACCTGCAATCTTTGGTTTCTGGGATGATCTTAATCCGGAAATTGGTGGAGCGGGTGGAGGAAATGTTTATTATGAATATCAATCCGTTGAAAATAGAATGGTTGTCTGGTTTTATCAAGTTGAAAAATATGGAGATTCAAATACAACTTTTGATTTCCAAATTATTCTATTTAATGATGGAAAAATCAAAATCCAATATCAGTCTGTTCTAGGTACAACATATGAAGGAACTATAGGCATTCAAAATTCAACAGGCTATATTGGTTTGCAGGTAGTTTATGATGAAAACTTTACTGATGAAGATAGTTATGTCGAAGATAGTCTTGCAGTGTCATTTTCAACTGATGAATATCCCGAACCTCTTGATTATGCTAGATCACAAATAACAATACCTACTAACAATGCTGTAATTGTTCTGGGACACGACAGGAGTAGAGGAGAATCTGCTACAGGTGCTACAGGACAGCATCCTTACAGATTTGATTATATCAATCCGGAAACACAAGATACAACTACTTACACATTTCAGCATAATGGAAGTCAATATGCAAAACAGGAAATGATAGATTATTGTCTGGCAATTGACCCGGATTGGTTTGAAGTTGAAAACCATCCGTTGAATTGGGTATTTTTAGGTAATGATTATACTGATGTTAGTACCGTTGGAGATACAGAACTTTTATTTCATTATATCATGTCAGATGTTATTGAATATAATGAGGACATAATCGTTGCGATGATTATCGCACTAAATGAAAACGATTTGGAAGGATACAATTTTCGTGATAACTTGATTGATGAGAGTGAACAAGTAAACATTGTTCTTTCCGATGGTGAAGCATTATATGTATTCAGAAACTATAGTGGTTTTAATCTATCCTATAAAGATTATGGAGATTTTGTAGGCGTGAAAACAAGGACACCAATGCCTGGTGGTACACCACTTGGTATAGGTTCGTTAGTAGTAATTCCCCGTGACGGTGATATTGTTGTTTATGATAATATCCTTGATGGTGAAATCTGTGTTAGTGGTACAATTACTGGAAATGTAAACTGGCCAGACAATCATTATATTGTTGGTGATTTAACTATAGCAGATGGAGCAGTTCTAACGATTGAGGACGAAGCAGAATTACATTTCACCGGAGAATATAATCTTAACATTAATGGTGAGTTAAGGCTTGATGAAGGTGCAGGATTACACATTTCTCATCGCTCTGCTGTAAATATTGATGGCTCTGATGCAGAACTTTTCCTCGACTGGGGAAGCACACTCACAGGAAGAATTCCCACCACCTACGAACCTAACCCTCCCGGGCAACCAGTTGGTGGTGAAAGAAAAATCCCCGGTGACCGCATAATATGCATAAATGGAGGAAGAATTACAACAGGTAATATTCAAGATTACGAAAATCATCCTGATTATCCAAATGTGCCTGCAGCAATTATTTCCTCCAGTTCAGGGGAATTATGGGATGGAATCATGATTAAAAATCCGGTAACTGGCTTAAATAATGAATACTGGTTTGTGAATTGTGATATTTCTGGGATTAACAAATTATCTTTTGAAGGTAATGTTGCTAATGAAATGGCAAATTTACATCTTTATAATACAGATTTCCGTGATTCCGGACAAATCCTTGTACGGGATGGGCACAAATTAACAATGAAAGGAGGATCAGGTAATTTTTGTCATATATATGATAATATTGTTTATCCAATCTGTGTTTATTACTCCTCAGTAAATTTTGATTCTGTGAAAGTTGGTGGTCATGCAGATTCTGCTAACGTTGGTGGTATTTATCTTTATGGGTCGGCGCAAGAAGAATCTATAATAGAAAATTCAATATTTTCATATAATAATGGTGAGGGTGTAAAATTAAATGGTCCAATAATTACATTTAGGTATAATGATATAAGTGTAAATTCAGGATTTGGAATGATTTGTTATGATCCGACATCATTTTATGGTGATAAACCATTTGATAATCATTTTACAAATAATGGATTTGCAGAATATGCCGGAATGACATCTACGTTTAATTTGGAAGATGCATATAATTATTTTGTCGAAGATGATCTTGGATATGGGGCCGATCTTTATTATCTAATGAATTTGGATTGGAGGGAGGGTGATGATCCAGTACCAATATGGAATAATTATTTTAATGATGTTTTAGATAATGCACCCTTAGATAATCTATTTCCATCTAACTCGCTTGCATGGGATGGGGAAGCAAGAACTAAACAGGAAAGAATATTACTACAGGAAGCAATTAATGATATCACTAATAAGGATTATATCTCTGCTGAGCAAATACTAGAGCAGCTTATATCTGATTATCCATTGTCTATAGAGGCAGCTACTGCGGTTTATTATCTATTTCATATTGTAGCTCTTACAGATCAAAACTATGGTGATTTTATTAATTACCTTGAAAATCTATCTATAAGTGATTCGACACATCTTTATAAAGCAAAAGAAAATACTATTACTAAAACATATATAAAGAGTGAAGATTATAATACTGCCATCACAATATTGGAAGAGATCATTAATAATTCTGAAATTCCTGATGAAATAATATATGCTATGATAGATGAAGGATATTGTTATCTTAAACTTTCGGAAGAGGGTGACAGGACATTACCTATAAATTGTACTGTAAAAACTGCAACACTCGATGAATATCAAGCTAAGGTTAGAGAACTAGAATCTCAGTTCTCATTCTACCTGGAAGAACAGGATCAAAACACCACACCGTATACTGGGAATATTGTAATGCAGCATAACTTTCCCAATCCTTTTAACCCGTCCACAACCATATATTTCGAATTAACCACAGAGAACACAGAGCGAAGTCCGGCTTTTGACGGAAACACAGAGTTAAGTATTTACAATATCAAGGGACAAAAAGTAAAAACATTATTGAATGAACATTTAATTAAGGGAGCACATACAGTAACCTGGAATGGAAAAGACAGTAACAACAGAGCAGTTTCATCAGGAATCTACTTCTACAAGATATCATCCGGAAAAGAATCGGTAATGAAAAAAATGCTGCTGCTCAAATAGTTTCGAGTCGTAAGGCTCTGGCAATAGCCGGAGACGACGACTCGAAGCAAAATAGTCTCTACCCGTATTCATTCGAATGCGGGTAGAGATACTTTTTCTTGACCTTTGTAATGGTTAAATAGAGATTTGTCTCATCCTTTTAGGTCCTTTCGTTAATTTAAGAGAAGGGTTTGGAGTTTAACACATTCACCCCGTGAAATCCTACGGAGCAGGAACAGTAAAACTGTTATTTCACAGGGTTAAATTCGTTTTATGAATATTTTAATCGGGTTGATTTTTAAGGGAGCTAGAATGAAAAAAAAGACATTCTTTTTTCTTTTAATTTTTCATTTTTCATTTTTCATTTTACATTTTTCAATTGCGTCCTCAATTGAAGTAGGTGGTCATCTTACAGAAGATACTATCTGGTCACCGGATAATAATCCCTACCATGTAATAGATAATATCTATGTCGATGAAGGAGTAACATTGACTATTTTACCAGGAACGGAGATTTATATTCAAAGTGCCCCATTAACAAGCTGGCAGGATTTTAATGAACACTTCTGGTATCAAAATGGTACTAACGATGCAAAAATGTTCTGGATTGATGGCAGAATTATAGCAGAAGGCACGGAACAAGACAGCATTTTATTTACTCGATTACAGGATGATAATGACTATTTTTGGGGAACAATATATATTACTGATGATGCTGGGGAAAGTATCTTTAAATATTGCACACTTGAAAATGCTGGTGGTCTTGGGATTTATGTCGGATTAATTGCTTATGGAATGATTACATTTATGAATAAAGAGTTGGAAATCGAACGATGTAAGTTTCTCAACTATGTAGCAGGATTACATGGTAATAATGTTCAATGGTATGAATATGTCTCTGTTGTAAATAATATCTTTCAAATTAATAATGAAATGTCAGAATATGCTGCAACTCATTATAAAGAACACTTGTTGATTAATAATCCTATTGACGGTTATCCTCCACCACTAATAGCAGGGAATGAGTTTATTGGAAGTTATAGGATTGATTTCCCAACCGGATATTTTATTTCAAATAAGTTGATTAGCAATGAAAGTATTGGAGTAGATATCGGGGGCAGACATAAGAAAGTTTATATTTATGATAATGAATTTATAGACTATGAAAATGGAATTACATGTTGGGGAGTATCAGGAGATAGTATTTATATAAAGAACAATCGTTTCATTGGTGGAAATGAAGCAATAAATATAGATGATGCATACGTTGAGATTTCTGATAATTATTTTGAGGGGTGTGATCTAACTGCAAATCATTCATATTCAAGTAAGATAATTAATAATATTTTTTCTAATTCTTCTGGAACAGCTATATCAGGTAATGTAAGTGTTATTACTAATAATATCATATCTAATTATAATAGAGGTCTTTCAGGTAGAGGTGATGAACTTTTTAGTAATAACATTTTTATAGATAATGATTATATTTTTTCATCTGTAACAGATAATCACATCATTGAAAATAACATCTTTATTAGCAATGACGAATTATATATGAATTTTCTTTACGGCAATCCCATATTCCACAACTGCATTTTAGATTTTGAGTTACCTCTGGAGTGCATAGACGGTGGGGGCAACATCTGGGTGGATTCTTTGCAGGCACAAACACTTTTCGAGGATATTACAAATGGAGATTTTCATCTAATTGAAGGAAGCCTGGCGATAGATGCAGGCTTTGATACAACTGGTTACTATTACCCCTTTGATCTGGATTACAATCATCGTTTCTGGGATGGAGACAACAATGGAACTGCTATCATAGATATCGGTCCTTATGAATATAGTTCACCATCATTTGGTGGCATCGAGGGATTTACTTACAATCCAATAACTGAAGACCCTGTAGATTTTGTTCTTCTTAAAATCAATAATGAACCCGGTGAATTCACTTTTTCGGATAGTCTGGGTAATTTTGAGTACAAACTACCAGCCGGAACTTATGATATTTATTGTGAGCGTATGTATTATGATGATGTTATTGAATATGAAGTCGAAGTAGTTGATGGGCAATTTACTCAAATACAAATTCCAATGTTTGAGATAGTTGGAGTTACCCAAAACCAAGTACCCAATACCCAATGCCAATTAACCAACTTTCCCAATCCATTCAATCCGTCAGGTGCCGGACGCAGCCCGGAAACAACAATAGAATTTACCATACCAACTGATTCTAAAGTTGAAATTAAAGTTTTCAATATCAAGGGACAAGAAGTTAGAAAACTGATTAACGAACATCTAATTAAAGGAACTCATTCTATAGTATGGAACGGCATAGATAGTAACAATAAGCATGTTTCATCAGGAATCTACTTCTACAAGATTACTGCAGGTAAAGAATCAATAATCAAAAAAATGTTGCTGTTTAAGTAATGTAACGCTAACATCCGGAGTCTGGTGGAGACCTGCTTCAGAGCATCCTGCTTGAAGTAAAAACACATTCAAGATCAATTGTGATACTGTAATTCAAACAATCCTGTTTGGGTAAAGAATCAAAACAAGTTTTAGGAGAGTAAAAACACAATCAGGAACTTGTCCGGCTTTGACGGATTGATTGTGATACAATACTGATAACAAACTTAATTCTTGACACTCAATCCCCAAATTTTCAATTTAAAAAATCATAACTCTGGAGGTTTCTATGTGTAAGAAAATATCTTTTATTTTACTAATAATTTTTATTATTTCCCCCTGTACTTTATTATTTGGAATTGAGCATATAGCTATTACAATGAAAGTAAAAGGTGACGTTGATCTGACAAGAAATAATAATATCTACTCTTTAAATATCCAAGATAGACTTTTCAATGATGATCTGATCGAGAGTAAAGAAAATTCTTTTGCAGCTCTATTTTTTGCAGATGATAACTCGATTGTTAAATTGTTCCCTAATAGTATTTTACTTATAAATGCCCAAAAAGACAATAAAAAATTAAACAAAAAATGTAAATTAAGTATGGGTGAAATGTGGGCTAAAGTAGGAAAAATACATGGTGATTTTGAAGTAGAAACACCTACAACCGTAGTTTCTGTAAAAGGAACGGAATTCCTGCTTTCCTATGATGAAGATGGATTTACCGATGTATTTACTTTTAGTGGTGAAGTCACTCTAATGAATAAAGCAGATGGCAGCGCTGCAACTATTGGTGCAGGTGAACATGGTCATACTATTGGAACTGGTTTTATTGAAGTTACAGATATAGAACCCGGTGATATTAACCGGGAAACTCAAGATTTCATCGATATAGAAATTAAACCTATAGAGATCAAAGAAGAACCACAACCAGAAATTGAAAAGGAAGAAACTCCTCAAACCTATGTTCCTCCAGTAGAACAGGAAGTGCGTGGCACAAGAGTATCAGCAGGCAGTGAAGGTTTCAGCATGGGTGGAGGTGTTGGAACTATAATGATCGGTGATATGACCTACTCTCAGATCCGTCTCATGCCGGAATTAGTTTTTGGAAGATTCGGAATTGGTCTAAATATAGAGCTACTAATCGACAGTGAGGGTCAGATTCGTGAAGAAGACTGGGATGATTGGGAAGATTATATAAACAAGATCTATTATGTTCGTTATGGACATAGAGGTGATAAATTCTTTGGAAGAATCGGTGGATTCCCGAATTATACTCTGGCTCATGGATTAATTATGAGAGATTACTCCAATATGCTTCGTTACCCTGATGACAGGCAGATTGGTTTGCAGCTTGGCGGCAGGCTTCCTTATGCAAGTATGAACATTGAAGGATTCTCTTCAAACATTTTAGAAAATGAAATCCTTGCAGGAAGATTAACCTTCCAACCTCTTTTAACTTCTAGTGTTCCTTTATTAAAAAAAATAATCCTTGGGGGAACTATCGCTCATGACAGGAACCAATATAAAGGTTTACTTGATTCAGATGATGATAACTATCCTGATGTTTTTGACGATTATCCCTTTGATAACGACTGGCATAATGAAGTGGATTATGAAATCGATGTCTACCAGGAAATTTATTTTGAACTATACCCAAATGCCACAGAAGATGATTTTCTGGACTGGTTCTATAATTCACCCACTTTAAATGCTCTCAGAAACTCATCTTTTAAAGACCTGGGAGAAGAAGATATTACTATTGCCGGATTAGATTACGAGTTACCTATATACGATAGTGAGTTATTCTATTTAAGTCATTACGGTGAAGCTGTGCAGATATTCGAGCATAAGAACGGATTCATTTTCCCCGGCTTTTATTCCAAATTCCTGATATTCCATATGAATCTTGAATATAGATTTTACCAGGAAGATTTCTTACCTGCATTTTTTGACCACCTTTATGAAGAAGAACGTGCAAAAGCTTACATTTACGAAGAAGGAGATTCTACCATTTCAATAGTCATTACAAAAGAAGACTTACTGGCTGAAGCCACTCAATCTCAGGGCTGGTATGCAAGCTTAACTACCAATTTGTTCAATACGATTTTCTTAACTGTTTCTTATGAAGATATGTATGGTGAAGATAATATCCATAATAGATCAATCTGGGGTAAAGTAAACCTTGAACAGAGAATAATTCCCAACCTGAACAGAGCAGAGATAAGTTATTCTCAAACCAGATTTGAGAAATTGAAATATTTTAAGACCCCTACTTCTTTAGTAAAAGGAATCCTTGGTTATTCAATTGGAAGAACTACAGAGCTTATCGCCTCTTATCAAGAGAGATATGTTGATCTTGATGGTAATGGGAAAATCAAAGGAGAGGGTGAAACAATCACAACTATGAGTTTTGGTGTTGAATTCAGATTTTAAAAAAATTTTGCAGAGACCTGAATCCTCCGCAAGGTTCCCGAGTTTTGGCTGGATAGATACCCACTGCCATTTGAGCGATGAGAGAATATCCAAAAACCTGGAAACTGAAATTAACGAAGCCAACCAATCCGGAATTACAGGTTTTATATCTCTGGCATTATGCAGGGAAGAATTTGAGTGTATAAAACATACTAAATTTCAAAAATTTAACAAGTTCATAAGGTGGTGTGCAGGCATTCATCCTAATTATGAAAAATCCTCAGAAACTGATTTTGATCTCATTGAAAATCTCTGCATAGAGAAAAAGCTCATTGGTATTGGGGAAATTGGTTTGGATGGACGGGTAACAAATTCTGAATGGCAGCAGAAAATACTCCTAAAACAACTGGAACTCGCAACAAATTATGATCTTCCTGTTATCTTCCATACAGTAAAGAAATATTATGACCTCTATAAAATATTGAAAAATAATTTTCCTAAAATCAGGGGAATTTTGCATGGTTTCAATTCTTCATTAGAGATTTCTGAAATATTTTCCAGATTCGACCTGGGATTTTCTTTCAAAGCCAGTATTCCTAAAACTGAAGTTCTACAATACATACTAAAAAGAGGATATTATTTCTTTGAAACAGATGCTCCTTATGCCATTCCACCTGATTCTCCAGATGAATTCAATCATTTGAAAAATCTAATGTGGGTAATTAATTCAATAGCTGAAAAAGCTAATACAGATGTGTCGATTTTGAAAGAAAGACAATACGGAAATATAAGAAATTTATTTGGATAGTTCTATATATTTTGTGAAGTTTGATAAAGGTAAATAATGGATCAATTTTCCAGAACAGAATTATTATTCGGTAACGAAGCAGTGGAAATTTTCAGAAAATCCCGTGTCGCTGTTATGGGATTGGGTGGTGTAGGATCTTTTGCTGCGGAAGCCTTAGCTCGAAGTGGAATCGGAGCTTTCCTGTTAGTTGATTTTGATAAGGTAACAATTTCTAATTTGAATCGTCAAATACCAGCTCTTCACAGTACGATCGGTAAAATGAAAACTGAAGCTATGAGAGATAGGATACTCGATATAAATCCTGAAGCTAATGTGGAAATTTATTCTGATTTCTGTGCCCATGAATCACGCGACCAACTCCTGGAAAATATTGATTTTGTAGTTGATGCAATTGACAGCCTGGGTCCTAAAGCAGGACTCCTGGAAGCGGTTCACAGGAAGAAAATTCCGGTTATTTCTTCCATGGGAGCAGCCAGCAGGTTTGATCCGTCTAAAATTGAATTATGCGATATTTCGAAAAGCAGAATATGTCCCCTGGCAAAAAAAGTGCGAAAATATCTTCACAAACGCGGCATAACTGAAGGTATTCCTGTTATTTATTCTTACGAGAAACCAATAGCTCAATTTGATCATGAAGCCGGAGCTGAAGCGGAATGGGTTTCTGCTCGCGGTAGGAAAAGAGGTACACTTGGCTCAGTTGTGTATCTACCTGCTATTATGGGAATGTGGGCTGCGAGTTATGTGCTGAGGAAGCTGGCAGGGAAGATATAGAAAATTACTTTCCGAAGCTTCCTACAAAGGAATTCTCTCAACCAAGATTCGGAAAGTTCTCTCTCAACCTGCTTTCCCAATCCTTCTTCATCCCAACCTTCCGAATCCTCTTACGTCAGAAAACTTGAAAGAAGGCTTCGGAATGTTCAATCAATAAAATATTTATCCAACTGTTTTCCTAGAATCTCATCAAGATAATAATTTTCTGTAAATATCATATACTCTTTTTTTGAACCAAAAAGATCATTAATCAACAATTCATCAAAAGGAAAATTAGCTCTTTTCCCAATACACTCTAGATAATTTGAAAACTTCCATTTTTCTGGAAAAGAAACTAAACCTGCTTTTACAGGATTGAAATGAATATAATAAATTAAATGCTGTAAATATTCTTCTTTATCTATCAATCTTTTCTTTGGTTTTCCTTCAAATAAAGTCCCGGTTCTGTTTTGTTGTTTATTAACTGCAAGCGTATAACCTGAAAATAATGCTCTCAACCAATCAGACAGGGGGACATCAGATTCTTGCCGAAGCAAAAAATGAAAATGATTTGGCATTAAACAAAACGCGATAATATTTACAGAGTATTTCTTATGACTTTTCCTCATTCGTTTAATTAAGTATTCGTAATTTTCAGAATGGAAAAAAATCTTTTCTTTATTGCAACCTCGATTATAGAGATGATAAAAATTTCCTTCTTCGTAAATCATTTGAAAATCCTTTAACCTTCCGAATCTTCCTGTATGAGAAAATTTTGGAAGAAAAGCTTCGGAAGGGAATAGCGACTTTCCGAAGCTTCCTACAAAGGAATTCTTCCAACTAAGATTCGGAAAGTTTTCTCTCAACCGGCTTTCCCAATCCTTCTTCATCTCAACCTTCCGAATCCTCTTAAATCAGAAAACTTGAAAGAAAGTTTCGGAAGGCTTTTGAATGTATTATTCAATCAACTCAGGAACATCGTCACCAATAAATTTTTCCGGAATACTTTTGCTTGCTTTTGCTCCTAATTTCTTAATATTCTCCACCCTGGATAATAAATTTCCTCTTCCTGTAGATAATTTCTTAATTGCATCCTGAAATGATTTCTCTGCTCTTTCAATATTAACTCCAACCTTGTCCAGGTCTTCCAGCATACGAACAAACGCATCATACAAATTACCACTTTGTCTGGCAATCTCAAGCGCATTTTTTGTCTGGTTCTCTTGACGCCAGATAAAAGTAATAGTTCGTAAAGTAGCCAGTAATGTACTGGGGCTTACGATGACAATATGTTTATCCAGTGCATATTTATAAATGGAATTATCGTTTTGGACTACAACACTGAAACTCCCTTCGATAGGCATGAACAAAAGTACAAAATCGGGAGAATTCAATCCTTTCAGGTCCTGGTAATGCTTCTTATGTAAATCATCGATATGTGCACGAACAGAAGTTATCAGAGCTTTAAGTGATTTTTCTATCTGCTTTTCCATTTCTGCTGCAACAAGCTGTTCATAGTTCACCAGAGATAATTTCGAATCAATGATGATATGCTTTTTATCAGGAAGTTTAACAATCACATCGAGGAACCTGCGGTTACCTTCATCATCAGTAAAGCTGGTTTGCGACTCATATTCGATTCCCTTCTGCAGACCTGATTCCTCAAGAATTCTTTCTAATATCACCTCTCCCCAATTCCCCTGAACTTTTACATCTCCTTTCAGAGCTTTTGTTAGATTAGAAGCATCATCACTGATTTGTTTATTGAGTTTTTCTAGGCTTTTAATCTGCTCAATTAGAGATGTATTGCTGACGAGATTTTTTTTATGCGTTTCTTCTACTTTTGTTTCAAATTCTTTAATTCTTTCTTTTAAAGGATTCAATATCTCATCAAGGTTTGCCCTGTTTTTTTCAGTGAATTTAAGACTCTTTTCTTCAAATATTCTATTAGCCAGATTTTCAAATGCATCTGTAAATTTCTTTTGCAATTCCTCAATTTCAGTTTTTTGATCTTCCAATTTTTCAATCAAATTTTTATTCTCAGCAATAATTTTAGAAATATTGGAATTTAACGAGATATTCTTTTCCCGTTCTTCAAAAAGCTCCTTTTCATTTTTCTCAATATTCTCTCTAAGTAGATTTACATTAGCTTCAGCTTTACTTTTTTCATCAGATAATAAGATAATTTTTTGATTGAATTCTTCAGCTTTTCCTTTAGTAATCCCACCTTTTCTTAAGAAAATGAATAAACCTATTATAACCGATCCTAATAAAATCGCAGCAGGTAAAATATATGTTTCCATGAATACCTCTTAAACTCTATATTCTTTTTCCAAATCTGTCATATCTTTCACAATCATTTGAATAATGTTTACTTTCTCTTTATGTGGCAAAAATGCACTTAGAAAACTATTAATTATAATTCTTTTAACATCCGAGTAATCCAGATCAAATTCCTTTATTGCCAGAATATATTCCTCTGTTAAGGTTGTATTGGAAATAAGTCTGTTATCTGTATTTAATGTTACTTGCAATCCTTTATCCAGATAAGACTTAAAAGGATGTTTTTGAATATCGGACACTGCTTTTGTATGAAGATTGCTTGTCAAACAAACTTCAAGAGGAACCCGGTGATCATTGATATAATTCAATAAATCTTCATCTTCAAATAACCTTGTTCCATGCCCAATCCGATGAGCGCCACACTCATGAACAGCTTGGTGAATACTTTCCGCACCTGCAGCTTCACCTGCATGGATGGTTAAACTAAGGTTATTATCAAGCACCAGATCAAAAGCTCCTTTATGCTTTATAGCCGGATTATTATACTCGCCCCCTGCAAGATCAAAAGCTACAACACCTTTCTTTCTATGATCTACTGCGAGTCTTGCCAGTTCAACTGAAGTGGAAGGAGTCAAATGCCTCATAGCGCAAATTATAACTCCTGTTCTAATATCAAAATCCTGTTCAGCTTTTGCTAATCCTTTCAAAACAGCATCATTAACTTCATATATATTTAATCCCTTTTGTAAATGCAATATCGGTGAGTATCTGACTTCCAGGTATCGGATATTTTCTCTTGATGAATCTTCTGCTAATTCATAAGCGATCCTGGTCAAAGCATCTTTTACCTGCATAACACTCAAAGTAATATTAAAAGCTTCCAGGTATTCATCCAGACTCTTACATTCCTTATCACAACACACTATTTTTTTCAGATCTTTTTCATTTTTTGCAGGAAGTTGAACATTTTGTTCTTGTGCAAGTTCAAATATGGTTGAAAGTCTTAATGAACCGTCTAAATGAACATGCAGGTCTGTTTTAGGTAATTTTTCTATCAGTTCTCTTTTTAGTTTCATATTTTTTTTTATTCCTCTATTCAATACTGATTTATGATAACATATGAATGATTTGTGACTTCAGAAGTCAAATTATTTAGTTAATTATTTTTATTTTGGATTGGAAGAGAAAATTAATCCTGACAATATTCAATTTATTCACCTGGTTTTATTCATATTGAATAATTTCAGGTTTCGAAATTTCAATATATCTGAATAATACCTGCTCAGAAGTAGAAAATTCAAAATTCCAATAACTCATATCATCTGAGACTACCGGACAATAGGCAATATACAATTGTATTGTGTCAAATATAAGGCTTTCATTTTTTAATCTGCACGCAAAACCAAAAGTTCCATAAAAGCTTCTATCTTTAAGAATATTATTTCCTGCGCTAATAAACCCAATATCAGCAAAGGGAACGAAGGCAAATCTCAAACCATAGAAATTCAAAGGTGTAAAGATAACGGATTCCAGGTTTAGATTCAGTTTTTGCTGACCATCCTGTGTCTCTTCTGATAAGAAATGAATTTCATCCTCCAGATCAATGGTTCTATAGTCAGGCATTTTATATCCGGTTATAAAATTATATCTGATAATATTTCGAATTCTAAGACTTTTTAATCTTATTAACCGGTTAAAATATAAACCTTCAATCCTAAATACAGACTCATTAAGTCGATCCTCTCGTATGAAACTTCCAAAACCGATACCTGCTCCGAAATATCCAATATCCTCCCAATAGAATGTTGAAGCAAGTTTAAAACCTATGTATGGCTTCTTTCTGAATTCATTATTTAGTAATCCTGAAGTCAATTGAAATAAAAAACCGATAGGAACATCTTCAGTTTTTCCGAATGATAGTATCATTCTGCTCTCATTATATTTTATTTTTCTAAAGGTGAAACTTCCTAAAATCAATTTAGTATTGTGAAAAAAATCATCACTTTCAGGTTCTACTGAATGACGATTTTTAAAATACTTATTCCCAAATCTTCCTGCGACAATTATATTCTCATGGCTTCCGCCTATATCCAGAAGAAACGACCTGCCAATCCAAAAATCCTGACAGTAATAAGTATAAGGCATTTCATCAGTTGTTTCATCAGTTCTGTCTTCTTTTTCAGCGGATATTTCATAAATATCAATTGCACCACCATATTTAATCCCGGGATGAATGAAATTTCTCTTGAATTTGAGTTGAATTTTTTCTTTTTTATAATTATTTATATAACGTAATAAGCATGAAACGAATAAACCTTTTATATTCTTGTACTTACATCCGATATCATGCCCGGCAGAAGGTTTTTTCCCTCCTTCATAACTGTAAATATAACCAAGTTCAAGCCCTTGTCCAAATAGATTGGAATTATTAATATTTACTTCATAGTCGTTCATATTATTAAACGAGCCACCTACCGAAACAGGAAATACATCCTTGGTTATAACTACAATATCGACCACATCATGATTATCTTTATTGGAAATAGGTAAGATTTTTGCATCTTCGATAAACGGTTGGATTCTCAATATCCTTTCATTATCAGCAATTATATTCTGATTAAAGACATCGCCAGTTTCAAAAATCAGGTTATTTTGAATTACTCTGTCTTTTGTATGCGAATACATTTTATCCAAAGATCTAATGATAACAGATTCACTTACAATAAGGGTATCGTGAACAGAACCACTTATAACCTGCACTTTTTTCAGATAGATATTCCCAATTATTTTTCCTTTGAAAGGAACAAATTCTTTAGTGCTCGATACAAAATCCCCATTATCATATTTCTTTGGGGATTTTGAAACAACTACAGTATCATATAATAATTTGGTTAATTTCTTTTTCTCAGCTTTAACTTTTAAAGAATCATAAAATGCATCTGACTTTGCGTTCGATCCCTCCATGTAGATATCGTCTTTTTCCTCAATTTGTTCTTTATTATGCTGACAAAACGCGTTGTAATGTATAAAAAGGACAAAAATTAGAAAAAATAATAATTTCATATTGAAATGTAAGAAACCATTTATTCTGATTATATTCAATCTTCCTGATTTACTAGTCACGATTTAAAATATTTGAATTCAGAACGAAAAAAATCTGCGAATCTGATATCTTATTCCTCATATCTAAATTTTCCTTTTATTATAGAAACGAAATTTGATCTATAATCAAAACATAACAAAAAGATACATCCGGCTTCATTATATTACGCCGAGACAGGTCCTGCTTCATTATATTACGCCGAGACAAGAAAACAGAATCCCTTGCAGTAAGCCCAAGCTTGTAAGCCAAAGGCTTACTAGCCTGCTGCAAGCAGGGCTTATAAATTCCCTTTTAATAAAAGGTTTACCCCGTGAAATCCTGCGAAGCAGGAACAGCGAAGCTGTATTTAACAGGGTGTTTTCCGTGTTCTATAAATTCCACTTATCATAACAGACCATTTTTTCCAAAGGTTGTCGTTTCTTACTTTGAGCAAAAGTACTGACTGCTTTATCATACAGAGATGATTTTTCTTTTGGATATCCAAAGGGGCTTATTGCAACAACACGGATTTTATCCGGGATTTGAAGGATTTCCTTAACTTTTTTTTCGTTAAATGCAGCCAGCCAGCAGGAACCAATTCCAAAATTCCAGGCTGTAAGCATCATCTGCTGGAAGGCGATGGCAGTATCTACAAGGTAGTAATTCTGATTATTTACATTAACACTTCTGGAAGGATTAGCACAAGCTACAATAATAACAGGAGCATTTTTTATAAAAAAATTAATTTTGCTAATAAAACCACTTTTAAAAGCAATTTTCTTTCGCATACCTTCATCACGAATAACAATAAATCTCCAGCACTGTTTATTCTGAGCAGAAGGTGCCAATCTACCAGTTTCTAAAATTTTTTCTAAAATATCCGAGGAAATATCTCTTTCTAAAAAGCTTCTCACACTCCTGCGGGAAAAAATTATATCTTCAAATTCCATTTACAGTGAAACCCCAATCCCGAAATTTAAAACCGGATATTTGGAAATTGAATAATCGGTCCAGAAATTTATCAGAAGTAATGTATATCTAAAACCAATAGTAGCTCGAAAATCATTTTCTCCCTCGA
>JAUXFF010000034.1 GCA_030620155.1 Candidatus Cloacimonadota bacterium
CAAACAGAAGATTTTTCTTAACGCTTGTTTATTACTAATTTCTTAACGTAATTTATATTATGCCGATTTTTAAGAAAACGAATGCACTTCAAGTTATAATAATTTTCTATTCGTCCACGATGAACAAAATTATTATTATGTAAAATCTCTTTGAAACTACTTTTTAACGGCTTTCTTGTATTTTATTTTATTTTCTTTCAATGGGATACCTTGAGAACTACTGTTGGTTTTCGGGGGATGCGTGTTAAATATGATTACAATTAGAAAGGAGACTGTTTAACCACCCCAGTAACCTAACCACGGTATACACCATGGCTGGCAGGGGCAGGTTTAGTTCACTAATCCCCGATTCAATCCGGGACATTAAATCTCTGGTTACCAAGCCCCAGCTTGGTAACCTCTAAAGAAATACGTATATATAAATTTTGTTCTACTATTTATTCTATAAAGCTAAGTTACTTATTTTCAGATCTTTAATTACCTTACCGGGTATTTTTGATTTCTTTATAATTTAATTTAACTTCCCAATAGACAACAAATTAAAACCTATTTTGGCAATTACGTATCTCTGTAATTTTTAATAAGTTACGATATAAAAATAACAAAAAAAACTTGACTTGTCATTCATTTGACTCAAATTTGACCCAGAGAATCTCATTTTTTCTCATTTTTCCTCAACAGGTGAGAAGGGAGGGTGCATGTCAGGCGAATTTCTTGGCACATATTTGAATTCCGTTAATAAACAAAAATGGATAACAATCCCTGCTAATTTCAAGAAAAAGTTCAATACATCAGCAAAATTAACAGTGATTATAACTATCGGACCTGAGAATAATATTGCCATCTACCCTCTCGATAACTGGAAGGATAAAATCGAAACTCTTAAAAAGGGAGCAACCAGAGAAAAAGAGTTACTCTTAAATCTAAGAACATTTGCATCTTCTGAGCAGAAGATGGAAACCAATGGCAGAATTAAGATCAATGACGAACTCCTGGAGATTGCCAATATAGACAAAACTGTTATTATAAAAGGAGAAGGTAATTTTATTACGGTATGGAATCCTGATCGATATAAAGAATTCCGCAAGAAAAAGCTGGAAGACCACAGGAAAACCTTTAATTCACTGGATTATCAATAATGATAGAATATCATACACCTGTATTATTGAAAGAATCTATTGATGCTTTGAATATTAAGGATGGTGGAATTTATGTTGATGCCACTCTTGGAGGTGGAGGTCATACGGAAGCCATTTTAAAGACAGGTAAAAAAATCCGATTATTTTCATTCGATAAAGATGAAGATTCCATTAAACATGCAGAAAAATTATTAGGTGACAATTACGAAAATATCCTTTTGATAAAAGATAATTTTAAAAATTTAAGGACACGGTTGTCTTTAGAAATGATCAAGAAAATTGATGGTATTCTTTTTGATCTTGGAGTTTCTTCACACCAGATAGGTACTTCTGACAGGGGTTTCAGCTTTTCCCTGGATGGAGAATTAGATATGCGCATGGATCAAGATTCTGACCTCACAGCTTATCAAATAATCAACAATTTCTCTTTCAAGGAGTTAAGATCAATCTTTTATGAATATGGCGAGGAAAAAGAAGCTGCCAGGATTGCTGGAGCAATTGTCGAAAAAAGAGACCAAAAGAAAATTAAAACGACCCTGGAGCTTTCTGAAATTATTGAAAAAAGTACAATTTCAAAACATAAATTAAAAGCAAAGGCCAGAATTTTCCAATCTATAAGAATTTATTTGAACGATGAGATCAATAATTTGAAAACAGCATTAAAAGATGCAGTGAATATTTTAAACCCGCATGGAAGAATAGCTGTGATTTCCTATCATAGTCTGGAAGATCGAGTGGTTAAGCAGTTTTTCCGTTACGAAGAAAAATCATGCATTTGCCCTTCAAATTTTCCTAAATGTATTTGTGATAAAATTTCCACATTAAAAATATTAACCAGAAAACCTGTTTTACCATCATCTGAAGAGATCCAAAACAACAAACGGGCACGAAGCGCAAAATTGAGAGTGGCTGAAAGAAAGTCCGGCTTCACAGCTTACGCTGGATACGCCGCGATAAAGAAGGAAAAATGAACAAAAAAATATTCCTTCTAATAATTTTGCTGTTTACTGTGATATTTTCTCATTTTTATAATAAACATAAGATTATGATATATAAAAGGCAGATAACCCGACTTTATGAAAGTTATAAATCCTACAAAGAAGTAAATCTTTTCTTAATCAATCAGAACTGTAAACTCAATTCTAGGGAAAGAATACAAAAACTCGCTTTTGAGAAACTCGATATGATATATCCGGAAGATAATCAAAATGTATATACTATCAAGATGGATAGAAAGAAGGAGACCTTCTGTTTAATCGATTATATAGTACCCTCTGTTGAAGCTCTAAACGATTGACCTAATTAATATTATGAATAGGTCATTATGAAGATTAGACTAAGTATATTCATAATCTTGAATTTTATTTTTATACTTCTCTGGGTAGTCTATCTTTTTACAATTCAAATATTTGACCCTTTTAATTTTAAAGATACCATTGAAATCAGACAAAATCCCTCAAAGAAAATAATTGTCCCTGAGAGAGGGAATATTTATGATAGAAATTTTGAACTTCTGGTCAGCTCTATTAAATATTATCAGATAGATATAGATAAAAATGCAATTCTAAAACATTGTGAACGAAATCCAGACAAAAAAGTATCGGAAATATATTCTTCAATCGTTTCTGTTATTTCTAATTATACAGATATATCAAAAAAAAAAATCCAGCAAAAGTTAAACAAAGTTAATGGATACACAAGTGTACTGATATCTGATAACATTACAGAATCTCAACTAACAAAAATCAGATCAGACTTTAAGGAAAAGAAAATTCCCGGTTTAGTTATAAATTTCAAAAAATACAGACGGTCCTATCCCAAGAATAAATTTGCTGCCAGCTTACTGGGTATGGTCAGAAGCAATGAAGAAGAGAATAATTATGATACCAGGAATAATTTTTATAGATTATATGGAGTTTGCGGCATAGAATCTACTTTTGAGAAGGAACTTTCAGGGAAATTCGGTTGGCAGGAAACAATCTACGATGCCAATAATAAGAGAATACCTTTTTTGTTTTTAAAGGAAAAGGAAGCACAAAACGGAAATTCATTGATTCTGACATTAGATAGTAATATCCAGGAAATTTTGGAAGAAAATTTAGAGAACGGTTTAGAAATTTTTAAAGCGAATAAAGCGATTGGAATTATAATGGAACCTTTTTCAGGTGAAATTATTGCCATGGCTGGAATTGGAAAAGAGGATATCAATAAGTCTGCAGCTATTTTAAGGGCTATGCCAGACCTGGCTACAAGTTTCATGTTCGAGCCCGGTTCTACTCTTAAACCGGTCACAGCTTTACTGGCTTTAGAAAGAAAAATTTACTCTTCTAAAGATAAGATCGACTGTCGAAATTATATTGTAGAAGACAGAACTATAAAAGATTCACACGAATATAATTTCTTGAGTTTTAAGGACATTATAGCTTATTCAAGTAATGTCGGAATTAGCAAAATTGTAGAGGAGATAGGCAGTGAAGTACTCTATGAACGATTAATAGCTATGGGATGTGGTCAGAAAACAGGATCCAATTTAGCTGGCGAAGCTTCCGGAATTTTCCGAAAATTGAAGGAATGGCAGGGATATTCTCTTCATTCGATATCATTTGGTCAGGAAATTTCTGTAACTGCATTACAACTCGCTAATATGTATTGTACTTTTGCTAATAACGGAAATGTAATGCAACCTTATCTGATTAAGGAGATTCGTGATCAGAAAGATAATATAATTAGAAAATTCGAACCAAAGATTTTAAGGACTATTTCCGATAAAAATTCTTTAGATACATTAAAAGTTTTCCTGAAAAATGTGGTTGATTATGGAACTGGTATAGTGACAAAAATAAATTATCTTGAAATAGCGGGTAAAACCGGAACTGCAGAAAAAATAATCAAGGGAGAAACCACTTATTCTAAAGATAAATACACTTCGGTTTTTGTAGGATTTTTCCCTGTAGACATTCCCAGGTACGTAATTGTAATAGTTTTTGATGAACCGGATTATGATTTTCATTATGCTTCTTCTTCTACAGTGCCAATCTTTAGAAATATTGTAAAAAAAATCATATCGCGACCTGAAAGTGATATTATTGTAGATACAAAACAAGGTAAAACCGAATACATTCAAATGCCGGATATTATCGGGAAAACAAAGCAACAGGTTTGTGAAATCCTGAGAAAAAAAAATATTTTATATAATTTAATTTTAAAAGATCAAGATGGTCTTGTAGTGAATCAATATCCTCAGCCAAAAGTCACATTTGACAAAAACAAAAAGGTCATTGTTATCCTTGACAAAGAATATGATCAAACAGAAGTAGAAGTACTTGATCATGTTATGCCTGATTTACAGGGATTGACAGTCAGGAAGGCGTTATTCGAAGCTGTTAAGAAGAATATAAAGCTGATAATTTCGGGGAATGGTATTATTGTTTCACAGTCCATTCCACCGGGGGAAAAAATAAAGTTTGGGGAAATATGCAGGATAAAAGCAAAATTATAAATTTTAATAAAGTCGCAGATGAACTTGATAAAAAGAACTTGCTATTACTTTCTTTTCACCCTACCGAAGATATTTCCTATAAAAAACTTGAAACTGATTCTCGTAAAATAAAGCAAAATGATGTTTTTGTCTGTATCAGGGGTTATGAAACCGATGGTCACAAATTTGCTGAAAGTGCAATAAAAAAAGGCGCCAAGCTATTAATCACGGAAGAAAAACTTGATTCTTCTGCTCCCCAGATTGTAGTTGATAATTCAAGGAAAGCTGCAGCAGTCTTAGCTAAACTGTTCTTTAATAACCCTACAAAGAAATTCAAACTAGTTGGAATCACAGGAACAAACGGTAAAACCACGATTTCCCATATCATTGAGAAATTGCTTTTACTTCATCATAAGAAAGCAGGAGTAATTGGAACATTGGGATATTCTATTAATGGGGAAAATTTCCCTTTGGAACGTACAACACCGGACATAATAGATTTGAACCGGATATTCGATGAAATGATACAAAATAATGTGGAATATGTTATTATGGAAGTTTCTTCTCATGCTCTGTATCTGGATAGAGTGTTCGGACTTCATTTTGATTATTTGCTCTTTACTAATTTAACCCTGGATCATCTTGATTTTCATAATAACATTGAGGATTATGCTCAGACCAAATTTAAACTTTTCGAGTATGCTGAAAATAACTCGGGTAAGGCTTTCATCAATACTGATGACATGTACGGCAACAAACTTTATGAAAAAATAAATTACGATAAATTCAGTATTTCGTTTAATAATGGTAATTATTTAATAGAAAATTGTATCTTTGATTTGAATGGAACCAGTTTTGACCTTGTTCGTGACAACATTCATGAAAGTTATAAAACTAAATTAATTGGCAAGTATAATGTTTTCAACATAGTATCTGCAATTGCAATTATAAAGGATCTTTTTCCTGAGCTTTCTTATGAAAATCTTCAAAAATATATAGATAAAATCAGTAATATTGCAGGAAGATTAGAGGAAATTACCAATGATAAAGAAATATCAATTTTCATTGATTATGCTCATACACCTGATGCCCTGGAAAATGTTTTAAAAACTCTAAGTGAAATCAATGAACAAAGATTAATATGTGTTTTTGGGGCAGGTGGAAATCGTGATAAAACTAAACGTCCTAAAATGCTTAAATCAGTTTTAAAATATGCTGATCTAACAATTATAACGAATGATAATCCTCGAAATGAAAATCCTGCTGACATTATAAAAGATATTATTGGTGAAGAAGATTTATATGCACCTTATTGGATATTACGTAATAGGAAAACAGCCATTCGGGCAGCATTATCAATTGCCGTAAAAGGTGATATAGTACTTGTTGCAGGCAAGGGGCATGAAACTTATCAAATAATTGGAAATAAAAGGATACCTTTTAATGATAAAGAGGAGATACTACGATTTTTGAACCTGAAAAGGCAAAAAATTTCTTATTCTCTTCCCCTTCCTATAGATATACTGCAGTTGGAAATTTTATTTGAACAACCTTTAGACCATATTTCTGAAGAAATAATAAGAAACATTTCAACTGACTCGAGGACAATTAAAAATAATTCCTTATTTTTTGCTTTAAAAGGAGAAAACTTTGATGGTCACGATTTTGTTAAAGACGTTTTGAGATTAGACAATTGTCTGGTTGTAGTAGATCAAAATTTTAAAGAGATAAACCGTAATTTAATACAATTAACTAATACAATAGAAGCTTATGGGAGATTAGCTTCAAAGTTTAGATCAATTTTTGGTGTGACCACTGTTGCCATTACAGGAAGTATTGGGAAAACCACAACCAAAGAATACATTTATAATATTTTAAATACTGTTGCTCCAACCCTAAAAACCTTTGCTAATGAAAATAATCTTATTGGTCTTCCAAAAACACTTTTCAATCTTAAACCGGGGCATAAATATGCCATTTTAGAATTAGGCTCAAACCAAATTGGTGAAATAGGAAAACTCTCAGACATCTGCAAACCCGATATTGGTATAATAACAGCAGTAGGAGCTTGTCACCTGGAATTTTTTCATGATGAAGAAGGTGTTTTTATGGAAAAAACCGCACTTTTCAAAAGACATCTGAAATTGAGATTCTTTCCCGGTGATGACAATCGATTTAATGAATTCGAAGGAATTACTTTCGGCTATAAATCAGATAATGATTACCAAATATCTAATATGAATATATTGCCTGATCATATTGAATTCTCTGTTAACAATATTAATTATTCCATTCCAACTATATACGATAGTTTTGTTATAAATGCAACAATCGCAATAGCAGTAACCTCTGAACTTAGAGTCCCTTCTGATATAATTCAAAAAGGATTAAATCAACCTTTAAAAATCTCACAAAGAATGGAAATCGTGAAATCAAAAAGAAGAACTTTAATGATAGATTGTTATAATGCAAATCCTCAATCTATGAAAGCTGCCATAACTTTCTGGAAGAATTTTAAATCGGAAAAACCTCATATTGCGATACTTGGAGATATGTTAGAACTTGGGGAATCTACCATAAGATTTCATAAGGAAATCCAGAAATTATTGCATAAAGATAAGGAAGAGTATATAATTTCTGTTGGAAAATTTGCGAAATATTATAAATCAGACCTGCATTTTCCCAAGGTTGAGAAACTAATTTTCTCAAAAAAATATGAAGCTTTTCCATTAGAAGCTGTTATCCTTATTAAAGCCTCTCACAGTATAAACTTAGAAAAAATTATAGGATGGTTATAATTATGTTTTATCATCTCTTTGCTCCTTTAACCGATGTTGAAATTTTTGGATACACTATTTTTAATGTTTTTCAATATGTAACGTTTCGAGCTATTGCCGGATTTATCACAGCACTGGTCTTTTCGCTTATTTTAGGACCTAAATTTATACATCTTTTAAAAAAATCACAAGCTATAGAAATAATAAACGAATATCTTCCTGAGACTCATAAAGCGAAAATTGGGACACCTACGATGGGCGGTTTGATCGCTCTTTCAGGATTATTAATCTCTTCTCTAATGTGGAACAACCTGGCAAATAGTTATGTTCTAATAATGTATTTAACTACAATCTGGTTGGGTAGTGTTGGATTCTTAGACGATTATTTGAAGAATTTCCGTCATACAAAGCGTGGTTTAATAGCCAAATATAAATTAATATCTCAAATTGTTTTAGGATTGATCATTGCATGTGTTCTCTTTTTCGGATCACCAGAAGAATCTTCTATTACAACTATACATTTACCGTTCGTAAAAAATACATTTCTTCAGCTCAAATGGTTCTTTATTCCTTTTGTAATATTTATGATAGTTGGAACTTCCAATGCTGTAAATTTAACTGATGGTCTGGATGGACTTGCTGGTGGAACTATTGCTCTTGCTGCTTTCGCACTTGGTATCATGGCTTATATCAAGGGACATTTTGTTATAGCTGATTATTTAAATCTGGAATTTATTAAAAATGGAGGTGAGTTGGCAATTTTCACTTCTACTTTAGTAGGAACTATGCTTGGATTTCTCTGGTTCAACATTAAACCTGCCCAGATTTTTTTAGGAGATACAGGCTCACTTTCATTAGGCGGAATATTGGCTGTTTTAGCCATTCTTTTAAGAGAAGAAATATTTTTCGCTATAGCTGGAGGTATATTTGTTTTTGAGGCACTTTCAACTTTAATTCAAAGATATTATTTTAAGTATACACGTTTAAAAACAGGAAAAGGTAAAAGAGTTTTTCTCTGTGCTCCAATTCATCATCACTATGAATTAAAAGGTCTTTCTGAGGAAAAAATAGTCATACGTTTCTGGATCGTTGCAGCTCTCTTAGCCGCTTTTGCCCTGGCCACAATAAAACTAAGATAAAATGTTTAATAAAAATTATAAAATCGGAATTCTCGGGATGGCCAAAAGCGGCATTGCCGTAGCCTATAAAGCTAAAAAAATGGGTTTAGAACCATTTGTAAGCGAATTTAAGAAAGAAAATCAAATAAACTACTCTCAGGAAATAAGAAAAAACTTCAAATGCGAATTCGGTGGTCATTCAGAAAAACTGCTTGATTGTGACCTATTAATTGTAAGTCCTGGTATTCCTCTTGATATTCCAATATTAAAAAAAGCAAAAATGAAAAACTTAAAATTTATAAGTGAAATTGAATTCGGTTATAAAATAAAATATCCTGCAAGCAAAATCATTGCTATAACAGGCTCAAATGGTAAAAGTACAACTGTAAGCTTAATTCATCACATTCTAAAAACTGCAGGTTATAAATCCATCCTGGCAGGAAATATAGGTTCAGCATTTACTTCTTTTCCTATAGAAAAACCTGGAATCGAATTCATTGTACTGGAACTCAGCAGCTTCCAACTGGAACTGATCGAGTTCTTTAAAGCCGATGTCGCTGCAATACTGAATATCACTCCAGATCATCTTAACAGGTACAACAACTTTGAAGAATATACACTGGCAAAATTTAACATATTCAATAATCAAACAGAAAACGACCTAGCTATTTTCAATCTTGATGATAATATTTGTCTCAAATATCAAAATACGGTTAAATCCAATAAAAAATTCTTCTCTCTAAAAAATAATGCAGATATATTTTTTAATGGTAAAAACATTGTTCATAATTCCAGGGATATTTCGGTTCAAAATCTTTTAATCAAAGGACCTCATAACATTGCCAATATAATGGCTTCCATTTTAGCTCTCTCTCCCTTTCATTTAAAGATTGAAATAATAAACAAAGCATTAAGAACTTTCTCACCTCTTCCCCATCGTTTGGAATTTGTAGCAGAGGTTAATGGGATAAAATTTATTAATGATTCAAAAGCGACTAATACCGAATCGGTGAAATATGCTTTGCAGTCTTTTCCAAAGCCCATCAGGATTATCATGGGAGGTGCTGGTAAAGGGGAAGATTACACGGTTCTTAATCCTCTCTTAAAGCAATATGCTAAAAAAATATACCTGGTTGGAGAATCACGTCTGGAAATGGAACAAGCTTTTAAATCTACTACTGATATTGCTTTATTCAATGTATTTAAAAGAGCAGTGCTTGCAGCTTACTCTGATGCAGAAAAAGGAGATTATGTGGTTTTATCTCCAGCGTGTACAAGCTATGATATGTTTAATAACTTTGAAGAACGTGGTGATAGATTTAAGGCTATTGTTCACGAATTGAAAAAATGAAAACCAGAAAACTTATTATACGTTACGATTATTATATCCTTTCAACTTATATTGTATTAATGATCTTCGGGCTCATCATGCAGCTTAATATCAGTGCAGTACGAACCAGTATGTTATTTTTTTACAAACAAACAATATGGTTCCTTCTATCAATAATATCGGTCTGGTTCGCATTTAAGGTTGTAAATCTTAAAAAAATCAGAAAATATATATTTTTACTTATTGTATTAAACATTCTATTGTTGATTCTGGTTCTCATTGTTGGTGTAAATGTAAAAGGTGGTATTCGTAGTTTAAGAATTCTGGGAATAAATATTCAACCCAGTTTAATTGCACGAGTTCTACTTATCTTATACTGTGCTCATATCTTAGATAAAAAGCGAAATTTCATAAAAAGTTCAAATCTCAAAGGATTCTTCCTTCGCTTTAATTCGCTAATATTAATTCCATTAATGATCTTTATTTTGATAATTTTGGAAAAACATTTCACACCTTTAATCATTTCCAGTATAACATTACTATCAATGTTCTTTCTCGCAAATATCAGGTTTTTAACTATTGCGGTAATGTTAGTCTGTCTATTAATTGCAGGATTTATTGTTATCAATTACGGACATGATTTTCGTAGTGAGAGAATGGAAATATATTCTAAATATTCCTTATTTAATAAAATTTTCGATAAAGAATCCGATTATGAAGGAACAAAAGATTATCAGATCAAGGAAGGTATAATTTCTCTATCCAGTGGTAAACTCTTTGGTACAACTCCGCAGAAAGGAACTGGTAAACACTATTTTCTTCCGGAAGCTAAAACTGATTATGTTTTTGCTATTATTGGCGAAGAATATGGTTTTATGGGATCTTTAATAATCATTAGTTTATTTGTATTCCTTTTCACACGCTCACTCATCAATGCACAAAAGAAAGAAAATTTATATTTAAAATTAGCAGGATTCGGTCTTGGAATGAATATATTCTTTAATGCAATGGTCAATTTCGGAGTTGCTATGTCTGCCTTACCATCCACAGGTGTTACTTTACCTTTCATAAGTTATGGAGGTACTTCATTATTAATCAATTCTTTTACAGTTGGACTCTTACTCAATATAAGCGCAGTAAGAAGGTCATTATGAAAAAGATATTAGTAGCAGCAGGAGGAACCGGTGGACATATTATACCGGCAATATCAATTTCAAAAGAATTGATCAGTAGGGGAGCAGAAATATTATTTGTGGGCAATAAGAACAGTATGGAAGAAAATTTGGTCTTAAATGAATCCATTCCTTTTAAGCCGATCAATGTTCAAAAACTCTACAGGACATTTACATTCTCGCATATAAAATTTCCTTTTAAACTTCTTAAAAGTATTTCAGATTCAGTAAAGATCATAAAAGATTTCAAACCTGATGCGTTTTTAGGAACCGGTGGTTTTGTCAGTGGACCTGTAGGTTATGCAGCTTTTTTAAAAAAGATTCCCATTTTTTTACAAGAACAGAACAGTTATCCGGGTATTACTACAAGGCTTTTAAGCAAGCACGCATATAAAATATTCTTGGGAAGTGCAGAAGCGGAGAAATTTTTTAAAAAGGAGAAACTGATCTTTTCCGGAAATCCCATTAAAACTGATCTTAAAAATAATACGGATAAAATAAGTTTTTCAAAAACAGGATTAAATAAAAATACTACAAAATTGTTAATAATAGGTGGCAGCCAGGGTTCTGTTATAATAAATAACAACCTGATTCCCATTATTGACGAAATATTAAAAACAGGGATAGAGATTATCTGGCAAATAGGGAAATTCAGTTTCGATTCCATATCAAAAAAAATTAAAAGTAAGAAAGGGATTTATTTTTTTGATTTTTCAAATGAAATGGTGAAGATCTATAATTCTGTAGATTTTGCTATTGCCAGAGCAGGAGCTTTAACAATTGCAGAATTGGAAACCAAAAAAATACCTTCAATTCTGATTCCTCTACCATCTGCTGCAGGGAATCATCAATTTTACAATGCCCTTGAATTAGTTCTACAGGATACAGCAACCATTATTAATCAAAAAAATCTAACTCCAGAAATTCTAAAAAAAGAAATTTTTGAAATGTCGGAGAATTATAAAACAAAAAGGAATCATTTCAGAGAATCTATTCACCTGAATGCAGCGAAATTAATATCTGATTCAATTTTACAAGAATGTAATATTCAAAACAAGGAGCCTGGATGTTAGGAAAAACAAAAAAAATACATTTTGTTGGAATCGGTGGAATTGGGATGAGCGGAATAGCGGAACTGTTATTGAATCAGGGTTTTGAAATTTCAGGCTCAGATCTTCTTAGTTCGGAAATAATTGCTCATCTTATAAAAAAAGGAGCGACAATATCTGTTGGACATAACGCTTCTCTAATAGAGAATGTAGATGTAGTTGTAAAATCCTCTGCTGTAAAAGATAACAATCCGGAAATATCTGCTGCATTTGCAAAAAAAATACCTGTTATCAGGAGAGCTGAAATGCTTTCTGAGATAATGAGAATGAGTTATGGTATAGGTATTGCTGGAACTCACGGAAAAACATCAACCACTTCAATGATTGGAAGTGTGCTTTCCGCTGCTAAACTAGAACCTACAGTGATAGTTGGTGGTATTGTCAAAAACTATGGATCAAATAACCTTTTGGGTTCAGGAAAATATATTGTAGTGGAAGCTGATGAATTTGATCGTTCATTTCTTACTCTAAGTCCGATAATAGCAGGTATTACAAACATTGAAGCTGATCACCTGGATTGTTATTCAGACCTGGATGGAATAAAAAAAGCTTTTATCCAATATGCCAACAAAGTTCCCTTTTTTGGAAGCGTTATAGCATGTTTGGATGATTCGGGAATACAATCAATACTTTCACAGGTTAAAAAAGAGATAGTAACTTACGGTTTTTCCAGGCAAGCGAATGTGCGAGCTGAGAATATTGTTATGAAGGATTTCAAATCCAGTTTTGTAGTTCTATTCAAAGAACAAATTCTGGGAAAAATCGAACTTAATGTAATGGGTAAACATAATATTCTCAATTCCCTGTTGGCTGTTGCCACAGGTCTGGAGCTTGATATTAATTTTTCAGATATTCAACAAGGTCTATCCGAATACGATGGCGTATTTCGAAGATTTGAGTTTAAAGGTGAGAAAGATGGTATAATTGTCTATGACGATTATGCTCATCATCCAACTGAAATCGAGGCTACATTAAAAGGAATTAAAGATAGTTCGAATAGAAGAATCATTACAGTTTTCCAACCACATTTATATTCACGTACAAAGGATTTTTATGAAGAATTCGGTCGTTCGTTCTTTCAATCTGATATTCTTCTAATCACACCCATTTATCCTGCAAGGGAAAAGCCTATCCCGGGAATTACTGGAAAATTAATAGCAGATGCGGCAATTCAATCAGGACATAAGAGTGTAAAATATATACATTCCAATGAGAAAATCATTGAAAAAATCAAGCAGGAAGCCAGAGAAGGAGATATTGTAATAACCATGGGAGCGGGTAACATTTATATTTATGGTGAAAATTTTTTAATAAAGAAGTAACGGAATATGGAAAAATTAATTGACAATAAATTGCTAAGTTCATTTTTTTCAGATAGTTGGTTAGGAGAATATATAAAATCCAATAATGGGCTAAAGAGTGATTATCTTCTTATATCCCAATATGTTAGTGATTGGATTAATCTGATAAGGTTTGATTTGTGTCTCTCCGTAACGTAACACGACCCACGGTATGCCACGTCATACTGACATGGTGTGATCGTCATGGCACACAACCTGGTCGTGAATTTACATACTTTATAACGTGGTTGATTGCAACAGTTTATAAAATTAGTTATCGGGCAAGAGCAGTGAAATAAAAAGAGATTCCTATTCTGAAGCTGCTCGATTTACGGACAAACATTAATAGGTCTTTGTTTATGAAGAAAAAAAGAAGAGGTTCAAGTAGATATTTTGTAGTGTTTATATTTTTGATAATTCTTCTATTTGGTGGTTTTATAGGAATAAAAAGGATCATTCAAAGTATTGGATACTTTAATATAGAAAAGATAGAAGTGGTTGGTAATAATATTCTTGAACCCAATTTTTTATTGAATTTATGCAATGACCTGATTGGGGAGAATCTTTTTTCCGTTTCAAAAAAAGATATTTTGAAAAAATATGAAAATGTAATCAGGATTAAAGATATAAAAGTTCTCAAAATTATTCCCGGTAAGTTAAAGATAAAGATAATTGAGAGGAAAGCAGTATTTTTAATTAAAACTAAGGAAGGTGTGCTTTATCCTGTCGATGAGGATAAAATTATTCTGGATAGCAATTATTCTTTTAAAGAAATTCTACCCATCATCAGTCTTGGTTTAAGTAAAAACGAAATAATATTTGGCAAAGTTATCAGCAATGAATTTATAGATAGAATTTTTGATTTTCGGTTAAGTGTTAATAGTGTGGAAAGTAAATTTTTCAATAAGATTTCTGAATTTTATGAAGAAGATGAAGATATATACATGGTTGAATTGAATAAAGGATATAAAATAATTTTTGGTGACGGTGAAATGGAGGATAAATTGAAAAGGTTTATGTTCCTGGAAAAAAATAGAGATTTTGAAAGAGGTTCGATTATTGACCTAAGATTTAAAGATAGACTTATCATTCGGTCGGAGGAAGGATGAAGATTGAACAAATAATAACAGCGATTGATATCGGAACTACTAAAATATGTGTAATAATATCAGCATTAACAGAAGAGCATAAACTGGAAGTAAAAGGAATTGGAACAGGTTCATCTAATGGAATTGTGAATGGTCTTGTAGTTGATATGATGAAAGCCTCAAAATCAATTAAGAATGCAATTGATAAAGCCGAGGAAATGGCAGGAATCAGGGCTAAGAATATCTATATGGGTATCGCAGGTGATCATATTAAAAGTCAGAATACTTTAGGAAGAATCTCTCTCTCCTCTGGAAGCGAACCCTGTGAAATAACTCAGGAACATGTTGATGACGTTATTACCAATTCAAAAAATAATGTTAAGATCCAGCAAGGTAATGAGCGACTCGATATTATTCATGCAATTCCTCAGTATTATGAAATCGATAGTCAAGACGGTATTATGAATCCGATTAACATGAGTGGTTTTAATCTTTCTGCTTATGTTCATATAGTAATGGCAGATGTAAATACTTTAAGAAATATTTCAAAATGTATTGAAATTGTTGGTTATCACGTAGATGATATTTTTCTTGAACCTTTATCATCTTCTTATGCTGTTCTTAATGAAGTAGAAAGGGAACTCGGTTCGATTCTTATTGATATTGGTGGTGGAACTACTGACGTTGCTGTTTTTTATAAAGGCAGTATCCGGTTTAGTGCTGTGATCCCTTTAGGCGGAACCAACATCACTCACGACCTTTCTATAGGTCTTCATACTTCACCTAAAAATGCTGAAGAAATAAAAGTTACTCTTGGTGATTCCTTAGCTTCTGAGATTTCTAAAGAAGAAGTTGTTGAAATTGAAGGGATTGGAGGAAGAGAGCCTAAACAAAAAAAATTAAGATATGTAGTTGATATTATTGAAGCAAGAATGCGAGAAATTTTAGAAAGGACATATAAAATACTTAATGAGTACCATGAACTTAAAATGATAACAGCAGGTTTAACCCTTACAGGAGGAGCTTCTCTTTTAAAGAACTGTGAATATTTAGCAGAAGAAATTTTTAATATATCAACAAAAATAGGTTATCCTTATTTATCAAAACTTTCAGGTCCTGTGGATAGATTGAAAAGTCCTAAATACGCAACAAGTGTAGGGATACTTTATCATGTGCTTCATTTGATTTCAGAAAAGAAGGAAAAAATTCAACAAATAAAGAATGTAAAAGACCCATTTATGAATTTCATAAAAAAAATAATTGCTAATTTTAAAGATTATATTTAGGAGGAGATATGCTTGAACTTGATCTTGCCTCTGATGAGACTCCGTTTGGAACAAATATAAAAATTATTGGAGTTGGTGGTGCTGGTGGTAACGCTATCAACACAATGATAGAAAACGCATTACAAGGTGTGGAATTTATAGCTGCTAACACTGATATATCTGACCTGAAAAAATCAAATGCTAAAATCAAACTTCAACTCGGTAAAGAAACTACAAAAGGGCTTGGTTCAGGAGCTAACCCTGAAATTGGCAGAAAGGCTGCAGAAGAGTCTCGGGAGGAAATAAGAAGGAACCTGAAAGATGCTAATATGATTTTTATTGCAGCAGGAATGGGAGGAGGAACCGGAACTGGCGCTGCACCCATTATAGCTTATTTAGCAAAAGAGATGGAGATACTCACTATAGGTATCGTAAGCCGTCCTTTTAAAGGGGAAGGTCATAAAAGAATTGCTACTGCAGAACAAGGAATAAAAAAATTGCGGGATATCGTTGATACATTAATAGTTATTCCAAATGAAAAATTAAAGGAAATCTATCCTGATATGACAGTTATAGATGCTTTTAAAAAAGCTGATAATATTCTTTATGAAGCAGCAAAAGCAGTTTCGGATATAATTCATTCCAGTGGATATATAAAAGTTGATTTTGCTGATGTAAAAACAGTAATGGCAAATAGAGGATTTGCATTAATGGGATCTGCTACAGCAGAAGGTGATAATCGAGCTATCAACTCTGTTCAGAAGGCACTTAATAATCCCTTACTTTCTGAAGTCAAAATTGAAAACAGCCCAGGTATTTTAATTAACATCACCGCAGGAAAAGATTTTAAAATGGATGAATTCGAAATAATTACAGGTGAAATTGGTAAAAAAGCCAGTAAAAATGGTGATATCATTACCGGAATCATTTTTGATGAAAAACTAGAAGGAAAGATTAAAGTAACCTTGATTGCTACAGGTCTTTTGGTTTCTGATAACCTGATTTCTGAAATTGAAACAATAAGAAATTCCACAGAGGATGAGCAGGAAGAAATTAATGAAATGTTAACCAGGATAAGATTCTCCGAAGGCAGGGATATTAAAAAAAAAACAAAGGGTGATAAAGATCATGCCGGAACATTACAGTTGGATATTCCAGCTTTTATGAGGAAATTTTCTAACTGATGCAAGGTTTTTTTATAAGAATTTTAATTCTGGCTTTCTCGATTTACCTGGTTGGAAAAATTACCAGACTCTTTATTGTGGAAGATTTTCTAACCGCAATTATTACAGCGATTCTTCTGGCAATAGTAAATACATTTGTGAGACCTGTTCTCATCATTTTAACTCTACCTATTACCATTCTCACACTCGGACTGTTCCTACTGATAATCAACGGGATCTCTCTCTTAATAGTCTCCAGTCTTGTCCCAAAATTTAAAATCAAAGGCTGCTTAAATGCAGCTGTTGCTGCTTTATTGATCTCTATTGTGAATATTATCTTAGAATGGATGATTTACTGATTAAATCAACAGGATAAAAAGATTATATAAAATATCAACCATCGCATTTATTCGATAAGACAAGGCAGCATACCCCCATCCTGAACTCCATCCGGCTTCATTATATTACGCCGTGACAGGTCCGACTTCATTATATTACGCCGTGACAGGAAAAAAGAATCCCTTCAGTCTTCGTCCGGCAGCTGCCGGACTACGCCCAGACAAGTGCGATTCCCTTTCAAGGAAAGGTTTACCCCGTGGAATCTCCGATTAATCGGAGAAAATCTTTGATTTTATTCCACAGGGTGAACGTAGAAAAGCAGGAA
>JAUXFF010000186.1 GCA_030620155.1 Candidatus Cloacimonadota bacterium
AGGTAACATAATCCGATATCCGCTGTATCGTTTTGAATGGCAATGGTTGAGCTTTGTCCATAATCGTGAGTACATACGCTCCCTGTTTGACCATTGGCAACGTTTTGATACTGGAATATTATCTCTCCATTTTCGTGAAAAATAACTTCAAAACAGAGAGTGGGTTCACCACCGGTTCCGGCATGGAATCTGACATTATACCATTCTACCACGCAGTAGCGATTTGGAGCTGTTCCAAAGGTCTGGAAATAAATGTCTCCTATCCCTTCATCAGCATGCAGATCATCCCAATAAATGGCAATTAGTGCTGGCATTTGAGTATAACCTGGAATCGGGAATGAATAATTGAACATATTACCATCTGTCTGCCAGATACCGTAAGGATCGGGATAGGAATGATACCATGTATTTTCTGCTAATAGAAATTCGCCGTTTACATCTACATGAAAATATGTTCTGTCAATTCCGTAAAACGGGAAATCAAAGCCAAAATTAATAGGTTCGGAAAAATTATCATCTCCGTAAAATCCCGGAACACCATATGTTATTGTAGATTCTCCTGTTTCACTTATCTCGATCCAGTCGTAAACAGGTCCACCTTCTTCGGTGCTATCTATCCATTGATAACCAAAAGCATCAGGTCCACCTGTTCCATAGTGTTGTACAATTTCAGTTTCTTCCGTGAAGGAGTCATTATTAGGATTAGCATCACCAGTAAGGTCTGTTGTCATTGTTACGTAATATATACCAATTTCATCGGGTATCCATGTATCAGGGAAAGTAACAACTTCAGTTTCTTCAGGAAACAGGCTTCCTGAGTGAACAATAGTACTATTATAAACAAGTACATCTAATGCATCGACAATTTCACAGGTTATATCAAAATCATCGGTTATTTCAGAAGTCCCATAATTTTTTATGGTTCCGGAAGGAATTACTTCAGAATTCAGAAAATGATGGTCTTCAGGTGTTTCAATTGAGAGCATTCCTACATCATTGGGTTCTGCCTGTCCTACTTTTATATCGTCAACCACCAGACAATATGTATCCTGTATCCATTGAATTGCAAGGTAGATATTTTGACCTGCGTAAGTGCTCAGATCATATTCGAATTCGACATAGTCATCTCCTAATCCTGTAACACTTTCCAGAGTTATATCAAAATTACCGATCGCATTTCCTGTTGTGGAAAGTTTAACATTAAAATCTTCTGAACTGTACCAGGCTCTCGCGAAAAATATAAAAGAATCACCTGTTTGGATAGTTACCTGTGGAGTTATCAGCCAGTCATCTCCATCATTATCATAGCACTCAACTGCTGCCACCCAATCACCGGAATGGGCTACAGAAGAGTTTTCATAAGCTACCCATTCAAATCCATCTCCATTAGCATCATACACTGTCCAACCGGCTGGAATGACACCACCTTCAAATCCTTCATCGATAGTCCATTGTCCAAAGACCATTGTTACTGCAGACAGCATAACCGCTATCAACAATAATACCTTTTTTTCCGCTGAAGCGGAATTTTTGTTTTTTTTCTTCATTTTTTTTCTCCATTTTTTCCTTTCTCTTCCGAAGCTTTCTTTCAATCTTCTTTTTATTAAGATTCGGAAGGTTACTATTGAGCTGAAACTTTCCGAATCTGAATTGTAAGTATTCCTTTTGTGGGAAGCCGTGCTTTCAGCAGACAAGCTTCGGAAAACCGAACTTATTTTATTTGTATTTTTGGATTTTCCAATTGTATCTGCCATTCAATGAAACCTTTAATAGATCCGCCCACGGAGATATTCTCTCCCCACTTGATAGTCATTACATCACTTGATTTACTTTTATAAGAAGGATCTATCTTAGTTTTATTCATATTATAGTTTGTTCCCAGACAAATCAATGAGATTTTTTTGCTATCCGGACCGCCTTCTTTTATTGCCTTTGTGATAAGTTCTTCATTTTCTTCTGCCTGAAAATCGGTTATTTCGTTATTAATAATTTTCAAAGTTGGATTTTTAACGGTCTTTCCATAGATATATCCTACATTTGAACTGATAATTCCATTTATGCTTTTTTGTTGTGGAATAAATAGGATCTCTCCACCTGGAATAAAGATAAGAGGTGATTGACGAGGAAAATCTGTAAAAGAACCATAATCACAAATTATTTTTTGAATTCCGAAATTAAAGCAATTGTCTGTATTATTATGAACTATAATATTATTTGAATTTATAAATCTTTCCGAAAGTTTATTTGTTTCCTCAGCCAGCCTTTGATAGTCAATGTCGAGAGACTTCCAGAAATTGATTTCAGAGAGAATATTTTCTTCGGATAAGTTATCATTGATCAAACCTTCCATCATTGCGATCCTGATGTTATTATTTCTGACAATATCCCTGCTTTTTTCGAATGCTTTCTGCTGAACTTTCTTCTTCTCAGGATCATTCAAAGGAATAAACCTGGATTCTCCATTCAGATAAAGATAAACGTTATGTTCCTTCAGTATCCGATTGAATTTCTCAAAATCCCAATTATATGTTGCCAGCGAGAATTGGTCATGCTTTGCTTTAAGCATTTCTATGTTTCGATATAGTAAGGTTGTTTCTATCTGTCTTTTGGAAGCTTCTGTCAGCAGCATTTTTACTAATGGCATATTATATTCACCGCTCACAATGAGCAGTTTTTCTCTTGTTTTCATTTTCAAGCAATTTTCCAGGAGATTTGCTGCAATATTCGTAAGATTTATATTATATGATTCCAATATCTGGTTTATTAATTGGCGTTTATTATCGAAAGTTTCTCCATTGATTTTTTCACCCAGAGAAAAATCTAAAATATAATTTCTTGCTTTAGCTCTATAATATACTTCCTTATAATTTTTATTCCCAATATTTACAATATTAATTAAACCCGCTCTGAGGAGAGTTTTTAAATTATAATGAATTTTTTGTTTACTTAGTCCAAATATTTTGGACAATTGTTGACATGTAGATGGATTTAATATCAACTCATTAGTGATGCGTATCTTTAGTTCTGAATTGATTGCCTGTATTTGAGATAACTTATTTATATGAAAAATATTTTCCATCAAATGAACCTCTCTTTATAGATATTGGTCAAAAAATTTCCGACTATAATTATTTGTCAAATTGTTTTTTTGTAAATAGAAGCTCCTCCGGAGCAGGAGAATTAATTAACAAGAAATAATAATTGAAAAAATGAACTGACATCTGTTAAAACAATTCTGATCCAACAAAAATTGTAAGGAAGAAATGACTCCAGAGGAGTCTCCTATTTGTAATAATAAATATCAAAAAAAAGATGAAGCTCCAGTGAGGCTTTCTAGATAAAGAAAAATATGACCGATACCAAAATTTACAATCCTGAAATAAGTTGGCTTAAAAAATAGTAACAGATTTTTCAGTGATTAAAAATACAAAAAAATATTTTATAAAAGTGGAAATTTATGAAAAAATTATTACTTATATTGATTTTTTTCTGTTTGATGATTACTCTCTATTCCTATCCGATTATCACATTTGAAACGGAAGTTTATAATTTAGGTGAGATTAAAAAAGAAAGGGGACTTCAACCGAGACGGTTGAAACAACAAAACTTTTTAAGTTCAGTTCTGTTTTTTTATTGACAGGGAAAAACAAATAAAAAAAGTAAGAAAAAGTTATCCCTAATTCTTATGCTAAAGAGATTTATCCGTCTTAGGAGGAGGGACCGAGGGTAATTTAGGAAATATTAAAAAATTTTAAAAATTAATCTGATATTAGATAAAACAAGAAAAATTGCAGAAGGTAATATGAAAAAAGTAATATTATTTATTATGTTTTTAAC
>JAUXFF010000121.1 GCA_030620155.1 Candidatus Cloacimonadota bacterium
ATGTTCAGTTTTCAAAACTTTACTCCTGACTCTTTTGTTTCCAATTTCAAATTAGCAAATATTTTATGCAACTCATTTCTTCTACAATTGTATATAAAACATTCTTCAAACCCTTAAAAACACATTTATATTTTATCAGTATGTTTATTAGTCAAATAAAAAATAAAAAAAGCTAGGCTTTTTTTCATACTTAATTCAACAGAAAATTCATACTAATTATTTAACCAATAATGATTTAAATAAATCACGTTAATAATTTTATGTCAATTCAGATTAAAATTCCTTGCAAAATTTTATTGATTTTTCAATTTCGCAGCGTGACAGTGTAATTCAGTATTACTGCTGAAACACTTGGACTTAATGTGAGATATATTAAAATAATTTATTCTTAAAATTATGGATTTTAGAGGTTGTTAATGCATCTTTTTGAAAAAATAATCAGGAAACAACAGGTTAAACAGAATTCAGTAATTATCCTGAAATATCTGCTTCTTATTCTTCTTCTTATCTTTATTGTTTTTAATACTTTCTTTGTAATTTATAGTTTTTCCCGGAATCATCAAATAGAACTGTTTGTATTTGCTCTTTGTTTAAAGATATTCCTTGTCTTTATTTTTTTCTATTTTGTTTTCCTGGTAAGCAGGTTATTTTTAAACAAATTCAAAGCTGCAAAATTTCTCGATGAATTCAATAACGACACTTCCGATACTTATCAAAATGCTCTTGAACTCAAGCATTATAATGTAAAGACAGATCCTGCAATTCTTGAACTCATATATAAAAAGACTGATGAAAAGGCAAAAGAGCAGATCGTTAAACCTGATTATAATGTAATTAAACCTTTTATTATACCCGTTCTTTTGATTTTACTTTTTTCCGTTTTGCTTTTTAATTTCAATTCGAATGAATTATCCGAAGCTTATGGATTTTTTAAACAGACAAAGCTTCCTCCGGTTAAACATAAGGAATTTGTAGAAGTTGAACCCGGGGATTTATCTATCACCAGGAATCAAGATGTTGAGATCAAGGTTATTAATCCTGAACCTGAAGTTGACCATAGTTTTTTTTATAAGATTGAGAATATATGGCGTGAAGAGAGACTACATGAATATAAGAAAAAATTTCATAATCTGGATTTTTCCTTTGCATATTTTATTGAAACTCCATTTGCCAGATCAGATACTTTTAAAATCACTGTTTATGAAATACCTGCTATTAAAAATATAGATGTAAAATATGATTATCCGGAATATACAGGATTACAAACAGAATTTGAACAGAACAGCAGTGGTAATATAAAAGCATTAAAAAATACATTCGTAACCTTGATGGTAGAAGCAAATAATCCCATTGAAACAGCTCGTATTCTTTTTTCTGATGGGAATCTTAATGAACTCGAAAGGTTAGGGAAATCGTCTTTTAAAACTTCCTTTAAAGTAGAAAAAAATGGATATTATCATATTAGTCTGGAAGATATTTTAGATAATAAATCAAAAAAAATCAATAAATCTATTACCTCGATTACGGACAGGAAACCTGATATCAAAATAATATACCCGGGTAAAGATACTCTTCTTACTCAAAATATGCTTTTACCTCTAAAAATTTATGCTTCCGATGATTATGGACTGAAGAACTGTAAACTGAAATATTTTGTTAATTCCGGTGAAATTATTGAACTTGAGATACGTAGAAAAATTTCTGAAAATATATTAAATCTGGAATATACTTTTGATCTAGATGAAACCTATTTAATTCCGGGAGACAGGGTAACTTATTGGGTAGAAATATTTGATAATTCACCCCAACAGCAGATTGCTGTGAGCAGGAGGTATGTAGCAAGATTTCCTTCTATCGAGGAAATATATCAGGAAATTGAAAGAGAAGAGAAAGCAAAATCTGAGATTCTTCAAACCACATTAGAAAAATCAAAAGAACTTCAGGGAGAATATGAAGAAAAACGTAGAGAAATGATGAAAAAAGATGAATTTGACTGGGAGGATAAAAAAGCGCTTGAAGAATTCTTAAAAAAACAGGAAAATTTGAATAAAGATATAGAAAAAGTTGCCGAAGATTATCATAAGCTTCTGGAAAAATTTGAAGATAATAAAGCGCTTTCCCGGGAAACATTAGAGAAAATGGAAAAAATTAAAGAGTTGATGGAAGAGATCTCGAGTGATGAACTCAGAGAAGCTATGGAAAAACTTCGGGAGAATTTAGAAGATTTAGACCCTGAAGTAATGAGAAAAGCTATGGAGAATTTTAAGTTCTCGATGGAAGATTTTTCCGAAAAATTAGAACAGACCATAAAATTATTGGAAGACATAAAAAAAGAACAAGCTTTGCAGAAATCTTTGGAAATAGCCAAAGAAATGGAAGAAATGCAGGAGAAACTGAATGAAAGAACTGAAAATCAAGAAGCTGACAATGAGCAATTAGCCTGTGAACAACAAAATATTGCTGATAAATTGGAAGCATTGGAGAAGCAGCTTCAGGAAACAGCAGCTCTTCTTGATGAGCGAGAAAATAAAGATGTATTGGAAGCATTGAAAGAACTTCAGGAACAAATGGAACAGGATAGTCTGGCAGAAGACCTTCAGGAAAGCATGGAGAACCTTCAGCAAAACCAGATGCAGAAAGCACAGTCAAACCAGAAATGTGCTTCCCAGAAAATGCAGAAAATCACCCAAAGCCTATCTAGCATGCAGCAAATGATGTCATCTTGCTCAATGATGCAGATTGGAGAAATATTAGATAAAACGATCAAACGATTGTTAATATTCTCATTCAAACACGAGAATTCTGCAAAAAGTTATAATAAGGATCCATTCCTGATTTTACCTGACCAGATAGCGATTTTTGAGGGTATCGGTATCACCTTACAGAAACTTTACAGTACTCCCATGATCATACTTGCTTTAGGACCGAAATTCATTTATGATGCTAATTTTACTACTTCCAATTACAGGGAGCTTTTTCAACACATAAATGATGCGAAAAAACATAAAGTTAAAGCCTATTTAAAGGATATCCAGAAAGGAATGAATCTTATGATATTTGATCTTATGCAGTCCAAGAATAATATGCAGCAAGGTGGCGGTGGCGGTGGTATGCAAAGTTTGATGCAAGCCCTGCAGCAAATGGGTCAACAACAGATGCTTATGATGATGATCACCGAACAATTATTTCAACAAATCGGTGAAGATGGCAGATTAAGCCGGGATATGATGGGTGAATCGCAAAGATTAGCCAGAGAAGAACAACGTCTTGCCGAAAATTTGAAAAGACTCCTGCAAAACAATCCTGAAGCACAGAAACAAACTTCTGCTCTTAACAAAATTATCGAAGATCTGGAATCTATCTCCAGGAATTTGCAAAGAGGGAGGATAGATCAAGCGCTTATTGATCAGCAGGAAAGAATATTATCTCGATTGCTGGATGCTCAGAAATCTATTCATAAACGGGAATTCAGTAAAAAAAGGAAAGCTGAACTGAGTGAGATAGAAGATTGGGAGTTACCGGAAGAGGTTAAGTTAAAGTTTGACAAGATGCGGCAAAAAGCTCTTTTGAACGAAGATTATAAAGATTATCCAAAAGAATACCAGGAGTTGATAAAAGAGTACCTTAAATTATTAAACGAGAAGGCGAATGAAGAAAATAACTAATTTCAAATTTCTAATTCCAAATAGAAAGGGAAATAACTAATCACAAATTCCTAAAAACTGGAAATGAATATTTTCATTAAAATGAAAAAAAGACTTGTCAAGATAAGGAAAGAAAATAAATTTTACTCAGATTTTCATTAAAGTGAAAATCGAGGTAAGGTATGAATCAAAAAAAATTAGGTAAGATCATCAGAGAAAGACGAAAATCACTTGGAATAAATCAGCAATCTTTCAGCGAGCTTTCGGAAATTTCGCATCATACTCTCAGTGATATTGAATCAGGAAAAGGTAATCCCACGTTTGCGGTTCTAACCAAAATTCTGGATATTTTAGGACTGGAAATAGAAATCCAGATAAAGAATAAAGGTTAATAACGATGGCATTAAAAGGTCGTGTATCCCAGAATGGCAGATTTGCCGGTATCATCGAGAAGACAGGTGATGAATATATCTTCACATATAATGATGAATTCCTGCGAAATCCTGCAACAAAAGCGATAAGTTTAACACTTCCAAAAACACAGAAAAAATACATCTCCTCTTTTTTATTTTCTTTTTTTTATGGTCTTCTTGCGGAAGGAAACTTGAAAGATATTCAATGCAGGAAGCTGAAGATCGATCCTGATGATTATTTCACACGATTGTTGAAAAATACAAACGGTAATGTAATTGGAAATATCACGATCGAGGAAATAAATGAGTAGATGTCTTGGATGCCTGAAAGAAATCAACAAGGAAACATATTGTCCATCCTGCCTGAAAGCGTTGTTTGATGGGAATCGGAAAATCCGTTCGATTTTAAATTTTGATAAAAAGGATTTTCTTGAAGCTCGTTTTGAACTGGCAGAGAAAATATCTATTTCCGGGGTTCAGGATAAAATCTCACTTCGTTTGGAAAATAATGAGTTAATTCCGACAGAGAAAGATGGAACTTATATCCTGAAGCCCATTCCCATAAATCCTACGCCACGTTTAACAGATGATATTCCTGCCAATGAACATCTCACCATGCAGATTGCCCGGCAGATTTTTAATATCAGAACTGCTGATAACGGACTTATCATGTTTTCTGATGAAGAGTTGGCTTACATTACAAAACGGTTTGATCGTTCGAACAATAAAAAATTGCGTCAGGAAGATTTTTGCCAATTATCGGGTAAAACTCCTGAAACAGCAGGAATGCATTTTAAATATGATGGAAGTTACGAAGAAATTGGGAAAATGATATTTGACTTTGTTGCAGCTCCCAGAATTGAAATTGAAAAGTACTTTTTCCAAATAGTTTTTTCTTATGTTTTTGGAAATGGAGATGTACACCTTAAAAATCTATCAATAATTGAAAGTCCTTACAGTGATTTTGTTCTATCACCAGCATACGATATGGTTAACACAACTGTGCATTTTCCTTCCGAAAGCCGCATGGCACTTGATCTTTTTAATGATTTTGAGACAGAAAGCTTTAAAATAAATGGATTTTACAAAAGAATTGATTTTATTAAATTCGGAGAAAAATTAAGTATGAAATCAGGAAGAATAGAGAAATTTATCCAGTATTTTTTTGACAAAAAAAATGATTCTATTAACCTTATAAATCGATCTTTCATAAGCAGGGAAGCAAAAAAAAAGTACATAGAGATAGTGAAAGACAGGTTAAAAGCAATACGTGATTAATATTAACAAGAAGAAAGTATGAAAAGAAGAGGTAAATCGTTGAAAAGTTTAATAAAATCAAATAATTATATTATAACTGTTTTAACAGTTTTCCAATTTACTGAAGTTAGATTAATAAAGTAGTTTCATACTATGTTATTTTAAAGGAGAAAAATTATGGTAAACAGACAAAATTGGTCAAGCAGAAGAGCTTTTATTTTAGCGGCAATTGGTTCTGCAATTGGTTTGGGCAATATCTGGAGATTTCCTTTTAAATGTTATGATAATGGTGGTGGAGCTTTTTTATTTGCATATCTCATAGCCATGCTAACAGCAGGTATTCCATTATTGATTATGGAATTAAGTCTTGGACATCGTTTTAAATTAGCTGCTCCTCTCTCATTTTCAAAAATTGGAAAGAAATTCGAGTGGGTAGGTTGGTGGGCTGTGTTCGTGGGTTTCGTCATAGTCACATACTATGCTGTTGTAATGGCCTGGGGTTTAAATTATTCTGTGTTTTCTTTCACCCAGGCATGGGGTAAAGATACAGGTAATTTCTTTTTTAAAGATTTTCTGGGACTTACAGAGGGACCCTATAAATTAGGAGGGATCCGAATACCCATAGTAATTTCATTAGTTATTGGATGGATACTTATAGTTGGTGCAGTGTGGAAAGGAGCGAAAACTGTTTCAAAAGTAGTGTACGTGACAGTTTGCTTACCCTGGCTACTTCTTGTAGTATTTGTAGTAAGGGGAATGACGCTTCCCGGCTCAATGGAAGGTATTGTTTATTATTTACAACCTCGTTTCAAAGAACTCTTAAATCCCAGTGTATGGATTGCAGCTTATGGTCAAATATTCTATTCCCTGTCAATTGGTTTTGGGATAATGATAGCTTATGCAAGTTTTTTACGTAAAGATGCTGAAATAATCAATAGTGCTATTATTATTACTCTCAGTAATTGCTCAACTTCTTTCATTGGAGGTTTTGCTGTCTTTGGTTCTTTAGGTTATTATGCTCATATTACAGGACAGGCTGTCGAGAATGTTCTAAAAGGAGGACCGGGTCTTGCTTTTGTTAGCTACCCCAATATTATCAATAATCTTCCGTTTGCCAGTTTTTTTGGAATTTTATTTTTCCTGATGTTATTAACACTGGCTATTGATTCTGCATTTTCTCTTGTAGAAGCTGTATCTTCAGCTATGCGTGATAAATTTGGCTGGAGTATTAAAAAGTCCAATTTCATAGTAGCCTCAATTGGTTTGCTAATAGGTATAATATTCACAACAGGTGCAGGACTTTACTGGTTGGATATTGTAGATAAATGGATGGAATTCTTTGGTCTATGCGCTGTTGTTCTGGTAGAATGTATTATCCTGGGGTGGTTTTTTAAAATCAAAGTATTGAGAGAATATGCAAATGCCTACTCAGAAGTAAAAATTGGAAAATTATGGGATTACATGATAAAATTTATTATCCCTGTTATAATTTTTGCATTGATTGTAACTGAAACTATAAAATTGATTACCAAGGGGTATGGAGGTTATCCTTCCAGTGCGCTTTTGATAGCTGGATGGGGCATCGCTGTTCTTTTACCGTTGCTGGCATTATGGTTCGGTAAAGTAAAAAGAAAAAAAGCAATTCCAGACGCTAAAGTTGTAATTCCCAAATTTTCCTTTAAAGGTGAGTTGGGATATTTCCGCTTGAACAGATACTTGAAAACTCTTCTGATTCTTGCAATATTACTGGCAATTTTAGTGATTGCAAGTAATTACATAGAGTCACTGACACCTTTCATTATTCCTTCGATCGGGATTTTTATCTTCCTGTCATTATTTGGTGGAGCAATTTATTTCGCTTTTGTTTCTATGAGTGACAGAAAAGAAAGGGATATTTGGGTTATAAAAGCTTTTAAGCAGGATGAAGAATGAATAAATTAATCAGCTTCTTGATCTTATTTTCCTTTTGTATTCTTTTTGCTGAAGTTGACGAGAAAGAGATATACATGAAACAAGCCAACAGGCTTAACCTGCGTCGTCAATATGAAAAGGCAAATGAAATTTATCTTTTACTTCTTGAAAATTATCCTGAAGATTACACGGTTGCAGAGAAATTGATTCATAATTATCTCATTACATCCAAGATAAACGAAGCTGATGAAATGCTTGAAGAATATAAAGATTTTTTTCCTGAAATTAATTATATCAAACTTAAAATTTCTATATTATTAGCTCAAGGTGAAGTAAGCAATGCTACTAAGCTGAGCCGGCAATTTTTAAAATCTAATGAAGGTAAAATTAATTATCATAAATCAATTGCTTCTGTTTTTGGAAGATACAGACATAATGACGAAGCTGTAAAAATCCTTCTAAATGCAAGAAAAACTGCTAAAGATGATTATCTTTTTACAAAAGAACTTGCTAGTGATTATGAGAGCTTAA
>JAUXFF010000146.1 GCA_030620155.1 Candidatus Cloacimonadota bacterium
AAAAGGGCAATTTTCAACTGGTTTAGACGAATCATGAAAAAGTTCAGAATATTTAGAATTAATAATTTTTGAATTTGGTTTATCAAGAAATTTTGAGGTAATTTCATTACATGTTCGGACGATTCCTTCCAGATCGACGAAACAAACAGGGTTACTTAAAGCATCAAATGCCTCCTGCCATTTTTTTGAGGAAATATTTAATTCTTCTTCTGCTTTTTTTCGCTCTGTTATGTCTTCGGATATAGTTGCAAATTGATTCTTTTTGGGAGAATAAGCCAAGATAGAAAACCATTTTTCCAGGGAGTGAGAATAATGTTCAAATTTTATTTCTTTCCCGGTTTTTGCAACTTCACCATAAGTTTCTAAAATATTAGCTGGATCATCTTCAATTCCAGGTATAACCTGTGATGCGTTTTTTTCTAAAATATTTTCTCTTTTTAATCCGGTTTGCTTCTCAAATTCATCATTAACTTCAAGGAAAATATAATCTTCAGGTTCATCATCTCGACCTAGTACTATTTCATGCAAGGCAAATCCATTTAACATTTTCAGGAATAAAGAATGGTATTTTTCTTCATTTTCTTTTAGAACTTCATTTATTTTTGTACGTTTCGTTATATCGGAAATTATATGAACTCCTCCAATTAAGTTATCTCTTTCATCTAATTGCGGGTCTACAGTAATTTCATATAATCTGTCATCCACCACCATTATTTTAGATTCTCTTTTATGGGTTTGTCTCATTTTGGAGAAAGGACATTTTTCAATGGGTTCAGAAGTTCCATGAACAGCTTCCCAGCAAATTGAACCCACAATTTTCTCGACCGGTTTTTCCAGAAGTTCAAGCGTAGCTTTATTACATAGTTGGATTATTCCCTTTGAGTCGATTAAAGTAATGGAATCAGAAATAGAATCAAAAGTTCTCTGCCAATTATATATTGCTTTAATTAATTTTTTATCACGGATATCTTTTGATTTTTGAAAATCCTCAACTTGCCTTTGAAGTTTGTGGATTTCTATCATCAACTCTTCTTTTGTTCGAGCGATATTTTTCATTTTACCTCCTTATGGAAATTGTCCCGGAAGGATGCTTGATTACTTTATAATTCGTTTTTGAATTTAACATACCCTTTATATCATAAAGTAATTTTGCATGCCAAATATGATTATTAAAATCTTGAAAAGTACGATCTGGAGCCTCAATTCCTAGAGTAAACAATTCCTGATATATTAAAATCAGATTTACCAGTTCAGGATTGCATTGTTCTAATGCTTTAGATACTATGAACTGATGGGTCCTGCTGTCCCAAATCCACATATAATTCCTCATTTTAAGAAAAATTTCGAATTAACTTCTCCAAAAGATTGAAGGTTAAAGGGATTAGCATTAATATTTCTCCGGATAGAAAATATTAATTTAATTTTAACTTTCTTTGGCCCTCTCGAAGAGCTTCTTTTTTCTTTATGCTTTCTCTCTTATCGTATTTCCTTTTTCCTTTAGCAACTGCTAATGTTAATTTAACTAAACCGGCTTCATTAATATAAAGCTCTGTGGGAATAATTGCCATTCCTTTTTCTTCAATTTTATGATATATCTTTTTTATTTCCTTTTTGTTCAGCAGCAGTTTCCTTTTTCTATCAGGATCATGATTATATATGCTGCCTTGTACGTAAATTCCTATATGTAAATTATATAACCAAACTTCCCCATTCTCTATTTTACCGTAACTATCCTTGAAATTTACTTTCCCGGCTCGAATGGATTTTATTTCCGTTCCTTTTAAAATAATACCTGCTTCCATTTCCTGTACAATATAATAGTTGTGTACTGCCTTGCGATTTTTAAAAATCCGCATTTTTCCTCTTTTAACTTAAATTCATTTAAAAGATTTACTTGTCAAATAGTTTTGGTTTTATTTAAAAACTATTCAATTATAATGACCTTGAAAAATATAATGTCGATCAATTGATCTGGATGTATTTTTTTTTATTCATAGAGAATGATTATTGTTATTTTTATTAAAATAGATCATAATTTATTGATTACAAGATTAGATAAAAAGATTTGACAAAAAACCTTGTAGAGAAAAAGAATCAGCAGGTTAAAAAAGAAATTATGTAAGTTAAGAAAAGAGGTATGATGAATATAGTCTATGTGTGTATGACAGTTTTTGTATTGTCATTTCTTTCTGTTTACACTATTACCCCTTTTATTATAAAATTCGCTCATAAGACCAGATTTATAGATAATCCGGATGCCAGGAAAATCCATAAGAAGGCAACCCCCTTACTTGGTGGTATTGCAGTATTCATTGGATTTTTTCTTCTCACGGTTTATATAGTTCTTACAAAATTACATTCCTTTAATATTTCAATTATTGGGTATTTAACAGGAGCTCTTCTCATTGTTCTTGTTGGTGTAATTGATGACAAGTATGGAATGAATCCAATATTGAAATTGGTAGGACAAATTTTATCCTGTCTGATTTTTATAGTTTCAAATGATTTGATAAATTTATTGGGTCCGTTTTATATTACTTTACCGGTATTATTTCTATGGATGGTTGGTCTTATGAATGCTTTAAATTTTCTTGATAACATGGACGGAATTATTACCGGAATGTCTGGTATATTAGCTCTGGGTTTTTATGCGTTCAGCTTTATTAGCAAAACAGATTCACTTGTGTCCTATGCTAATTTTATATCTCTTATATCTCTGATATTTGCGGGTTCGGTTTTTGGCTTTTTACCGTTTAATTTTAATCCGGCAAAAATATTTTTAGGTGATGCAGGTAGTATGTTTATCGGTTATTTTCTTTCGACTATGGGAATTTTATCAGGACGATTAGCTGTTGTCAGTATGAGTAATAATTTATATTATCTTTTGCCTGTATTATTATTGAGTTATGCAATATTTGATATTTCTTTAGTTAGTTTTACACGCAAACGGGATGGGAGGAAGATAAGTCAGGGAGGTAGGGACCATTCTACACATAGAATTGGAACAGCAATAGGTTCACTCAAATTAACAGCTTTAATTGTCTACTTGATAAATATAATTATTGTTTTAGTAACAATTATTGTATTTAAGATGGAATCGGATGAACTTTTAATTATATTTACAGTGTTATTTGCTTTAATATTTTTGTTTTTTGGAAAAAAACTAGATCAGATCCCCATTGTGATTCCTGATAATCAACTCAGGCAAGGAAAAGAAGTATGAATATGAGAATTAAAATTTTAGGCTCAGCTTCAGGAATGCCCACCTTAGGAAAACACGGTGCTTGTGTCTGGATAAATTTCGCAGATAAAAATATTCTCTTAGATTGCGGAGAAGGTACTTCGAAGCAGATGTTAAGGAACAAATTAGATAAAAATGTCATCGATGCAATTGCGATTAGTCATTATCATCCTGATCATGTTATAGGCCTGTTTATGGTACTTCAAATGTTATATCTTCAAAATAGAAAAAAGTCTATTACTGTTTACTTACCTGAAAAAATTGATGAATTTGAAAAAATCTTAAATTACTTCTATACTTTTCCTTTAAGATGTACATATGAATTAAACCTGGCTTTGACCAGTGAAATAAATAAGGATTATAAACAAATAACTGTTATCCCTTCAGATCATTTGCACAACTTGAAAAATTTTATTGATGAATACAAATTTTCAAATGAATTGTTATCATACTCGTTTTTAGTAAATGAAAATGGAAAACATTTTTTATATACATCAGATATCTGGCATACGGATTATTTTAAAGAATATTTAGGCTATTTGGACCTTCTGATAATAGATGCACTTCATCCTGAAGCACGGGAAATTATTTCTGTAAGTTCTAATACAAAAGCCAGAATAATTCTAACTCATGGTATTTCACAAGAATTAGAAAAAATAATATTTTCTTCTAATGATAATAATAAATTTGAAGTTGCTGATGAAAATCTGGAAATACATATTTAAAATACTTTCTTATACTTTTATAATTGTTTGTATTAGCTGTTCACTAAGTAGTTCATACCATTTAGCGAGGGAGCAGTATCTTAAAAAGAATTATGTTGCTGCTATTCAACAGTACGATTACTATATAAAAAGATCAGAAGGTGGTGCAGAGCTTTCCATTGCAGAATTAGAACGTTCTGAATGTTACTATCAGTTAGGATTAAAGACTTTTTCCTCAGAAAATTGGACATTGGCAATGAAACTTTTTTATCTGTCAAATTCTCAATATGCTGATGAAAAAATGGATAATTGTTATTTTGAACTTGCACAAATTGCCTTGGTCAATAATAATATAGATGAAGCAATGCAGCATTATAACTATATTGTTTCAAATTTACCAACTTCTGAACTGCTACCTGAAGTTTTTTTTAATAGAATCAGAATAAATATTGAATTAAAAAATTATGATTCAGCTTTTACAGATTACGATATGATCTTTATGAATTATAAAGATAGTGAGTATTTAACTGAAATTCAGCCTGTTATGGACGATATCCTGATATATAGAATTGATAAAGCAATAGCATCAAAAAATTTAGGTGATTATGATACTGCATTGGAGAAATTATTTAAATTGACGCAATATCCAACAAAACATATTGATGAAATTAATAAAGAAATAGCTGACGTATACTTATTAATAGCTGAGAAAGCAATGACTGAAAAAAATTATCAAAAAGCAAAAGAAAATTTCCTGGAAGTTGAAAAATACAATCCGCAAAAAAAAGAACTTGCTGAACAGGGAGTGCAAAAAATATGTAATAGTTGCTTATCTGTAGGTCATGAATTGATAAAAGAGCAGAAATTTAATGAAGCAATAAATATTTATAGAGAATTCCTTGAATTTAAAATTGATTGTGAATCTGTAATAGCTGCCTTAGAAGATGCAAAATTCCTTAGACAGAATTATATAAAAGCGAAAGAATTTGAAAGCATTGCCCTCATATCTGAAGAAAAGAAAAATTTTAAGAAAGCTTTAAAATTATATCAACAATCATATGCTTTTTTTGAGAAATCTGAAGTTAGGGAAAGAATACAGATAATGCAAAATTTGATAAAAGCAGAGGAAGACCCTAAAGGTTTTGCAAAATCTATTATAATTAATTATAAAAATGGTAAAATTGTTGATTTACTGAATAAACTTAAAAATGATCTGATTTTAGTTTATAGTAAAGACATGGTCGAAATCTCAGGTTGGAGGGTATTGTATTATTCAGGTGAGTATAAGTATGAGTTAAGATACGATATTCTTACTCCTAAAGAAAACTATTATTATGTTTGGCTTGTAGATTTAAGGGAAAAGGATATTTCTCCACTTAATAAAGCCTCAGAGAAATTAATGTAAAATAAACAATATTATGAAAAAAAAGATCATTATCTTAGCAATTTTGTCGTTTAGCATATTTCTTTTTTCGGAATTTGATATAGAAAAATTTGTTGACCCCCAAAAATATGGTTGGGATTCTCTGGAAAAATATTATTCGGATAGAAAAAATATTGAAGAAAGACAGAAATTACTTCAGATATATGAGTTTAAAAAATTAAGCGTTCCCAAGAATATATTGAAATCTGTAATTGCACCAGGTTGGGGTCATTTCACAGCTAAAAGATATACAAAAGGACAAATTTTACTTGGATTGGAAGTAATATTGATTGGGTCCGGAATTTATTATTACGACAAGGCCATGGAAAATTATGATAAATACAAAAAAGCAGATTATATCGGTGATATCGAAAAATATTATACAGATGCTAATACTCCCTTTCAATATTCTAAGATTCTTTTAGGTTTCGGGGTTGTTGTATGGTTGTATACAATATATGATACTGTACAGGTAACTGAAGAATATAATAATGAAATTTGGGATAATATTTATATGGAATATTACAAGAAGAATTTAATCATCACACCAACAGGTTTTACTTTGAGGTTTTAATGTTAAAAATTATAAATATTCTCTTTATTACTCTTGTTTTATTTTCTTGTTCACTTGAGAGAAATAATCCTTTAGACCCTGTTAATAGCGGAATTAATGAGCCTGCAAGAGTTGTTGTGCATGAGTTGCCCTTAACTTCTTATGGCTCTGTATTGCTGGAATGGGAATTACAAAGTGATGCTGCCGGGTATTATGTTTATCGGTCGATGTCCTATAATGGTTATTATTCACTCATAGCTACAGTTGTTCCATCATCTTCCGATGATGTAGGCTTTTACGAAGATTTCAGCGATGAACTTGTTTCCGAGACCTGGTATTTTTATAAAGTCTCAGCTTATAATACTCTTGAATTAGAAGGCTATTCTTCACATTACACTTACACATATTATAC
>JAUXFF010000111.1 GCA_030620155.1 Candidatus Cloacimonadota bacterium
AATTACGGCGGACAAGACGGCGGACAAGTGGGTGTTGGGTTTGATATAGGTACAGTGTGGGTTCAGTTGGAATTTATGGGCATTTGTAGGTATTAAATTGGCATTTATAGGCATTTAATGGGTATTTGTAGGTATTAAATTGGCATTTATAGGCATTCGTAGGTATTTATATTAATTTAAATACTTTGTGGTGATCCTCCTCCCCTAAAAATATTTAATATCAATATTTTCTGAAAATTGATCAACTTAGCTTAAGGAACATCGCTGTGAGCAGTAACATAATAAAATCGTTTTTCATTTATCAGCGATGTTGTCCAGGTTGTTCCTATGAATTCACCGGTTTCATCCAATTCAAATCCTGAATACGGATCTACTGACGAATAAATCCTGTAGGAATTCGCTCCTTGTACATCATCCCAGAAAATTGTAATCGAGGAATCATCTGAAATTAGAATTACGTTCTGAGGAATTGCCAACATTTCTACTACTGTAAATTCATGATATTGAGGAATTCCCCAGGTGCCATTTTCATCTTGTGCTCGAACGTATAACCTGTGAAATCCAATCGATAAACTTGAAATATCAATAACTGTTTGAACAGTAACACTATCATCAGGTGAAACAAGAATTGTTATTCCACTTCCAAATCCGGGATCATTATCAAAGAAATATTCTAAAGCTACAATATCATCCGGTTCTGGTGGAGGAGTTGAATCGACAGTTATATAATCATATTTTATTAAAGAGTCAATAAATGTTCCATTGCTGATTTTTAATTTAACATCATAAATTCCTATTGTATCATAAGAGTAAACCGGATTTTGAATAAAAGAATCATAAAGACCATCGTTTTCAAAATCCCAAAACCATGATTGTATATCAGTATATTCGGCAACAGATAAATCAGTAAAGAAAATATTTTGATCAACATCAATATTTGTCGGATTAGCTGTGAAATCTGCTTGAAGATTAAGAACATGAATGCAATTTTCTTTTATTTTTGTAATTTCATTAACACCGTCACTAACCTTCAATGAGACAGTATAATGACCTGATTGATAATAAATAAAAGCAGGAGAAGCAATATAAGAATCAATAATCCCATCATTCTCAAAATCCCATTCCCATGAAATAGTATTATTAGAAGCATAATTAGAGAAATTCACTATGAAAGGTTCTATACCTTCTTTTTTATCTATATGAAAATCTGAAATCAAATAAGATGCTTCATCAAAAAACTGATCCTCATGCCATAAATAAGGATGAAACCATTTATAACCATTGTTATAATCATCATCTGAAAAATATGGCCAAACTGCATCGAACCATACACTTTCATTATAAGGTGGTCCGGAAGGACTATTAGTTTCTATTCTCGTTAATAATTGTGATTGGCCCCATAAACCCCCGAAAATATGCCAGAAATTTTCTAAATTATTTTCATCAATATCATTAATGCGTGGAATTATCTCAACCTGTGTATTAGAATCCAAATCTCCGAAACGTAGAGTATCAGTATAGGTTAAATTATAATTTGAAGTAATATAATTCAGTTCTGTTTCAATAATATCTTTTGGTATAATCCATTTATAATTACCATAATGATAATCAATCCCCGGATTAAATGGTACTTCGTTGGGAGACTCACCATGTTTAAAATATGTAGCATGAGAACCATTGCAAACAAAAATTAGTGGATGGTTTTCTATTCGTAATACATCACGCCAGGATCTTCTTTTACCACTTTTCATATGCGAAGATGTAGCTGCACTTAAAGGAATTGAACTTTCAAAATCTTCTAAAATATTTTCTTTTTCAAACACAATATTCATACCTTCCCATTCACCAATATGATTATTTGTTTGTGTCCCCGAATCTCCAAAATCCTCATTATTATTATAAAGATAAAAAAACCAATAAGTAAGAATCATATAAGTATCTTCTTCAAAAAATGAAGCATATAATTGAGTATTGTAATTGTTGGCATTATTTTCATACCATAAAATGATCTGTTCCCCATTTTCATCACCTTCTACAATATCAAAGTTTATGTAATTTGTCTTTTCGCAATATTTAGCTAAATTCTCCCTGGTTGCAGGTGCAAGAGAATCATTATCCTCTTCACGATTCCAGATTTCTGAATTATTAATTAAAATATCTATTCCTTTTGGAAAAAACTTCTCTTCAGGAATTCCTCCTTGCTCACCATTATCAAATAAAATTAAAGGCAGAAATTTCTCAGCCATTAATAGCTGTTCTTCATCAGATAATAAATCAAATGGTTTATCAATAACAATCTTTAATTCATAAGTGTCATAATTATGAAACAGGGGTGTTGTTACACTTCCAAATTTTATTGTTAGAATATCCATAACCTGGGAAGCGGTATTTTTAGCTTCAATACTTATTGGTATCACATAAATACCATCACCTGCGAAATTACTCTCATCAATCTGAAACCAGTTATTAATATAATCCTCTGTTTCCCAGTATTCATTATGAGCAGGATCAATACGAATCCAGCAATTCTCAGACCCTGCATTATAAAAATCTATATCAATTGTTAGATTTAAAGTTGTAGTTGAATCACATTCAAATCCATTTTGTGTTATACTTATAATATCGAAATCGTCATTTATATGCCTTTCTGCAAATAAGTATTGATTAAGAATTAGATAATTCATAAAAACAATAAAAAGTATTATCTTCCTCATAATCTAATCTTTATTTGACTTTGCTTTGAAAATAACATCCAAACCGATTTGTTGTAAACCTACAGATGATGATTGAATCTCAAATATGGAAGGTATCCCCGGAATACCTCCGTCAATATAAGGAGTTACTCCTCCATAAATTCCCATATCTACACCGTTTTCACCCGCTCCAACTGCTGGAGAACCGGGCAACAAATGAAAATCTCCATCCGGATCATTAAAAACTGTGTTCATATCAATATTTTCAATATTATTATAACCTTCAGGTAATTGATCTTCATTACTCATATTAAATCGAATTATACTATCATCAGTAAAATTGTTATAATCGAAAAAACCTTCAATTATGATGTTATTTGCAAAATATATGGCATTAGTATTCAATATCTGCGTATTAATTGCATGATAACTTTTTAAAATATTGTTTATTATTATCCAGTAACTGTCTTCACAAATAAGTTTTATGGCTGTATTATCATCAATTATATCAGTTTCTATAATATTATTGTAAATGAATCCGTGAGTGTTATACGCAGGGATATATATTGGGTTATCAGCAAATAATTTATTTTGGATTATAAGAATATCATGAATATTATTGCTATTTATTGTAATCCTATCGAGTTTATTCTTTTTAATGGTAATATTACTTGTTAGTAAATGAATATTAAAATTTCCATCAAATCCTTCAAGTTGGGAATATTCCGAACCATTCTGGAAATACATGATCCCACTGATTTTAGAGGTTATATTTGATGCCTGATTCCCGGGATTTTCTTCCAGATCAAAACCAACTCCATAAAATGATAGTCTTTTTGTAACTGTTATTGCTGAATATGGCGTTACTGATGGTAAAACATAAATTGTATCTTCATCATTTGCAGCATCATGTGCTCCAAGTAAAGTAGTGTAATCTCCAACAGAATCAGGGTTATTATCAACTGTAATAACAGCCGTATGTAATAAAACAATTGAAAGTAAAATTAAAAAGAATATTATTTTTTTCATAATTAAATCACATCCTTTATTCTTGTTTTGAACATTATAAATATAAAAATATTGTCAAATAAGAATTTTTATAAACATAAGAAAATTAACTGCAAATATCTTAATGAATTAATCCGTAAAACTGATAATAAACTTGTTTTCTATGAAATTGGTTAACAGTTGACAATATGAAATAATAAGCGAAAATAACCCCCGTTAATATAACCTAACATAATATAATACATAATATTAACTATATTTGAATAGAGAAAATATTTGACAGTTATTACATATTTTATAAATTATAAATAAAAGAGTATATTATTATTAATTCGAATTTAAAAAATTTAATTTTATCACACAGCTTAGGAAAATAGTGTAATATAACAACTTGTGGTAATTATAGTAAATAATTTTTTGGGGGGAAAAATGATGAAGCGAAATGGTCTCGAAAATAAGACTAAATCAAAGTACCTGTACTTATTTATTACCTTTGTAATTAATAAACCGATGATTAAATCAATAGTCAGTATAATCCTGCTTCTACTGACTATACCACAAACACAGTATGCACAGGCTCCGGAAATAGAGTGGGTAAACCTATACGGTGAACATGCTCAGGCCAGAGGGATTCAGGTTACTCCTGATAGTGGTTATATTGCCTGTGGATTTATCGGACAGGTTGCTGATGAGGATTATTACCTCGTTAGGGTCAACTCTTATGGTGATACTCTCTGGACAAGGAGATACGATTTTTTCGATGGAGGCAACGAAGCACTTTATTCTGTTGACCTCGCATCCGATGGTGGGTATGTTGCTACAGGATATGGTGATTGGAATGGTACTTCTTTGAAATGTTTCATCCTTAAAGTGAATTCTGTAGGAGATACAGTCTGGTCAAGAACCTATAATACAATTTCCCAAGGTAATTCTATTTCCTGTACTTCTGATAGTGGCTATATTATTGCTGGTAAAGGATGGGATAGTGGTTCTCAAATGGTATTACACAAAATCGACTCAGTGGGTGATGTAATGTGGACAGAAAATTATGGTCCTTACTGGGCGTGGGATGCGCAGCAGACTACAGATGGGGGATACATCGCTACTGGAAGTACTGGAGGTGGTGCTGGACCAAGTGATATCAGTCTTGTCAAGACTGACTCTGTGGGTGATACACTCTGGACAAAGACATTTTCGCGTGGGAGAAGAGGACTTTCTGTCCAGCAGGCTTTTGATGGTGGATATATCGTTAGTGGATATGGTTATGTTGGTTCGGCTCTTAGACCTTGTCTTATAAAGACCAACTCAGATGGTGATACACTCTGGACAAAGCTTTACACAACACCCGAAAGTTATTGTACCGGCTCCCATGTTAGGCAGACTCCGGATGGTGGCTACATCCTTGCTGAATCCGGAACCATTGACCTACTTAGGAGAACTGACTCCGAAGGTAATACAATCTGGACATTGTCTCTTCCCAGTTATGGTTACAATCACATCCATTCTCTTCAGATTACACCTGAAAATGGCTATATAGTGGCTGGTTATGACTGGCCATCCGGTTCCACAACTCAACTCTACATTGCAAAAACAGAACCCGATCCTACACTTGTTGGCATAGAAAATAATTATTCGTCTATTCCTCTACATTACAGCCTTTCTCAGAACTATCCAAATCCTTTTAATCCGTCAGGTGCCGGACGCAGTCCTTCCACAACTATCAGCTTTTTTGTAACACAAAACGCTATGTCCGGCTCTGACGGATCCTCGTTTGTGACTCTTGGCATTTACAACATCAAAGGACAGAAGGTGAAACAGCTTCTCAGCAATTCAGCTTCTCAGCAATCAGCAGGTAAGCATTCAGTAATATGGGATGGAAAAGACGATAACAATAAACCTGTAGCATCAGGAATATATCTCTATCGTTTTGCTGCTGGAAATTTCAGTGAAACTAAGAAATGTTTAATATTAAAATAAAGGAATAAAGTATCATGAAAATAGTTATTTTTTTAGCAGTTATGATTTCATTACTTTCAGGCTCAATTGTTGCTTATGAGTGGAATGTTGAGACAATAGAAAGTGACGGAGATGTTGGTCATTTCAGTTCAATTGCACTTGATTCACAAGACTATCCACATATCGTTCATTGCGATAGGACAAATGGTCAGGTTAAATACGACTTCTGGGATGGTTCTACCTGGGAAATACAGGTCATAGATATTATAGGAACTTTTCCCAATACCACTAACAGTATCTCGATTGCAATTGATGAAAATGATTATCCACATGTCGCTTATCATAATTACAATCAAGGGGATCTTAGATATGCCTTCTGGGATGGCTCAGCATGGCAAATTGAAACAGTTGATAGCCAGGGAAATGTGGGCAAATTTGCATCCATGAAGCTTGATAGTAATGGATATCCACATATTGCTTATTGTGATTGGACTGATGAGTGGCACCTGAAGCTCAAGTATGCACACTGGGATAGCTTTTCGTGGCAATTCCAGATAATCGACACATTGAGCATAGGCGGTCTATACGCATCCCTTTGCCTTGATATAGAAGACAATCCACACATAAGCTACCATGATAGAACCACCTGGAGCTTGAAGTATGCTTATTGGGATGGTATAAACTGGCAGGTTGAAATAGTTGATTCCAATGGAAATGTTGGTAGTTATCAGACATCACTTGCACTCGATAGTTTAGATCATGCTCATATCAGTTATTTTGAATACAACGTAGAATCTTTAAAATATGCTTATGGAAATTATTCTAACTGGCAGATTGAAACAGTTGATTATGGTGATGCTGGCTGGTATAGTTCACTTGCACTTGATAGTTATGGCTACCCACATATTAGTCATCATGGTCAAGGAGGTGAATTATGCTATGTGGAATGGGATGGCACTGCCTGGACAAGTGAAATTGTGCCTACAGAATCTTCTTTTCCTGTAGAGACTTCTTTAGCTCTCGATAGCTTTAATTATCCACACATCAGCTTTCTTGGTAATTTAACTGATTTGAGATATGCATCAGTTATTTATACTGGAATTCAGGAACAAGATTATTTTGATAATAATGCTAATCAGATAGCAATCCTTTACCAGAATCAACCGAATCCTTTTAATCAGGCATGTGCTGGACGCAGTCCTCAAACAACAATCTCTTATAAACTTACAAAACCATCCAGAATATCCCTAAGTATATATAACATCAAAGGTGAATTAGTAGAAACTCTGGTGAATAAGGAGCAACAAGCTGGCAATCATTCAGTTGTCTGGAATGCGGAAAACATAAGTTCAGGAATCTATTTTTATCGTTTTGCTGCTGGAAATTTCAGTGAAACTAAGAAATGTGTAATATTAAAATAAGGGAGTAGAGTATCATGAAAATAGTTATTTTTTTAGCAGTTATGATTTCATTACTTTCAGGCTCAATTTTTGCTTATGAGTGGGAAATAGAGATTGTTGATCCTGATTTACTAAACCAACATAGACATTATCTATCACTTGCTCTTGACAGCTTTGACCTTCCTCATATTGCTTATTATATAGGCAGATTAAATAACCAGCCACCAAGTACAATCAGGTATGCTTTCTGGAATGGAACAGATTGGGAAATCTCTATAGTGGATCAATCAAACATTACATATCCTGTTGCTGAGGTTATTTCTATTGCAGTAGATGATAACAATCGTCCCCATATCAGCTATACTGGAGATGATGGCGATAGTTATTGTCTTAAATATGCTGTTTGGACAGGAACATACTGGGACCTTCAGGTGGTAGACTATGAATCAGGACGAGTTGGTGAGTTTAATTCTCTTAAACTTGATAGTCTGGGATATCCACACATCAGCTACTATGATTATTACGGTGACTATCTTAAATACGCATACTGGAATGGTGAAACATGGGAAATAGAGATTGTATCTAATGGTCTTGCCTGGGGGACTTCGCTTGATCTTGACTCTCTTGATTACCCATGCATTGCCTATTACGGAGATGGTAATAACCTCAATTATGTTAGTTGGAATGGCACTAATTGGGATTTCTATAATGTAGAAAATTTTGGGGGAAATGTTGGAAGCATAGATATTTCATTGAAATTGGACAGCCAGGATTATCCTCACATAACCTATTACATGTTTAACCAAACCTTAAGTTATGCAAAATGGGATGGTTCAGATTGGATAATAACTACTGTTACAGGCAATTATGGCGGTGCTTATAGTTGGCTTGCATTAGATAGCCAGGATTTTCCTCATATTGTTTATTACCAGGCTCTTGGTACTAACTGGAATGTTTGGTATAAATATTGGGATGGTTCAAGCTGGCATAATGAGGTAGTAAATCAACCATTGGGAGGTGGTTGGAATTGCCGGATAGCATTAGACAGCCAGGAACATCCTCGTATTGCTTATTTTAATCAAAATACAGATGGCCTGGAGTATGCCGACCCAATAATACCTGTTGGAGTTGAAGATGATATGACAACATCCATAGATGAGGTTTCTGTTATTTTAAATAACCACCCCAACCCCTTTAATCCAGCAACAACAATACGATTTACCACCAGTCTTCGCCAAGGCTCCGCCGGGCAGGCCGAGAACACCGAAGAA
>JAUXFF010000228.1 GCA_030620155.1 Candidatus Cloacimonadota bacterium
AATCTTTAGTTGAACCTCTTGATACAGAAAATGATTTTAATTACGAATGGAGTGTAAAACTGCAGTTGTCATCTCTAAACCAGGTCACTTTTAATGCATCTTCATTGAATTTTCCAGGAAATCATTTTATTTCTCTTCTAATGCCTGATATGAATATTGAATTATATGAAAATGAAGATTTTGTATATGCTCCTTCAGATTCCCTTCTTGAATTTTCTATTTGTATTGCCAATCAATTTGTTTCAGGTGAAGATAATGAGCTTATTCCAAACTGCATTTCTATGATTAATTATCCAAATCCATTTAATTCGACAGCAACCGGAGCCGGACGCAGTCCAGCCACAACAATTATATACAATATCCCACAAGAAGGAAAAGTTGAACTTGCGATTTATAATATCAAAGGTCAGAAAGTAAAAACATTAGTAAATGAATTTCAGGAAATTGGAAGATATAATATAACCTGGTCAGGAAAAGATAAAAATAATCGGGATGTCTGTTCCGGAGTTTATTTTTATAAACTTGATGTTAATAATAAAAAAGCTCTGACTCGCAAGATGCTTTTATTAAGATAATTTTGTCGTTACGAGGAATCTGCAGTCAACATTAACTGCGAGATTTATAAAACTGTAGATTCTTCGCAGGAATATCTTCGTAAGAATCATCATAATGACAGAAAAGAGAAAATATGGGAACAAATATTTTTTTGGAGATTTTATGAAGAAAAATATGATTATTTGTCTATTTTTAATTTTTTATGTATCTTTAATTTTTACAGAAGATATATGGGAAGATAATTTTGAGACTGAAACCGGCTGGGTTTTAAGCGGTGAATTTGAAATTGATACTCCCCAGGGATTGGGTGGAGATTATGGATATCCAGACCCTTCAGCAGCGTATGAAGGTTTAAAAGTTCTTGGAGTTGACCTGAACGGATTAGGCTATTATCCAGGAGATTATGAAAATAATTTAACCGATAGAGAATATTATGCCATATCACCTCCTGTTGATTGCTCTGAATATATTGATGTCCAATTGTCATTTATGAATTGGTTGAATGTGGAACAACCTGCTTATGACCACGCTTATATTGATATAAGCAATGATAATGGTTCTTCCTGGATTGAGATATGGACAAATAATACAGTTATTACGGATAATAATTGGGCGCAGGAGAATTATGATATTTCAAATATTGCTGACCTGAATAGTAATGTGAGAATCCGTTTTTCTATTGGTTCAACTGACTATTCCTGGCAGTACAGTGGATGGAATATTGATAATCTAATAGTTACAGGAACTTCAGTTGACTTTGGAGCAATTGGGGGAGCAGTATCTGATGCTCAAACCGGAGATCCTATCCATAATGCTCAGATTATAAATCAATTTGGTTTTACAAGTTCTAATGAAAATGGAAACTTTTTATTAACTAATATTCCTGAAGGAATCCGTTCAATCACTGTTATTGCTCTGGGTTATTTAGATTTTTATTTAGACAATATCGAGGTCTTTGCTGATGATACTACCCATGTTATTTGTGAGCTTGAAATTGACCCAAATATTCCTCCTGAACCACAAAATCTTTCAGCAGAAATCTTTGATGAAAATAATGTTCATCTCTGGTGGGATGAACCTGAATATTCGGATGATATCTTACTCGCTTATAATGTGTATAAAAATGGAATAGTCATTCAAAGTGTTCTAAATGAGGAGTATGATGACCTGAATCTTATAAATGGAATTTATTATTATTTTGTAACTGCAGTTTATGACACAGGAACTTCGCTTCCTTCAAATGAGGTGGAAGTAGAAATAAACGTAAGTAATGTTAATAATGACCAATTAACAATTACCAATTGTCAATTAACTAATTACCCCAATCCCTTCAACCCGGAAACAACAATAAGTTATTCTCTTAAAGATAATGTAAAGGTTTTACTCAAAATCTACAATATAAAAGGACAGAAAGTAAGAAATCTTGTTGATGAAGTGCTTCCAGCAGGAGAGCATACTGTAATCTGGGATGGGAGAGATTCTACTGATAAGCGAGTCGGTTCAGGAATCTATTTTTATAAATTGAGAGCAGGTGATTTTCAGAAAGTTAAGAAGATGATCTTGCTGAAGTGAACCTTGCGAACTCCGGCAGCTGCCGGATTCGCAACGGTTAATAAGTAATCCGGTAGGTAAATGAGACCTTCCGAACGGTTAAAACAATAAATCCTCGTTCTCATTCGGCAGCGGCAGGATGAACTCCAATAATCTGGTATCCACAACACCATGCGGCATCGTGTGGAACCCCATAGACTTCTGGTATCCAAGCCTGTAAGGGTGATGTATATTACTCCCAGCTTGGATACCTATTAGTTCCACCCGATATTTTTCCGCTGTCGCTCCAAAATGCAG
>JAUXFF010000101.1 GCA_030620155.1 Candidatus Cloacimonadota bacterium
ATACTGTATTGTGTGCCCTGCTTGGGAATGATGCGAGGTTTCCAAGCTGGGGCTCCACGCGATGCCGCATGGCTGTCGTGGAAACCAGAAGTTAGGGTGATGGGTTAGAAAATTTATCTGAAAGTATTTTCTAAAAAAATCTGCCAACCTGTATTAGAAAACTCCAGTTGCTGATATTCATTTAAAAGATTATTATAAATATCCTGATTTTCGGGATACCAGAGTATAGCTGTACCAATAGATTCAGACATATAATCAATAAATCCATGTGCAATAAAAACATCTTCAATATTTTCCAGGATATTACAGCTTAATTCATCTAATTCTTCAGGAATATCTTGTTGAGTTAATTCGTAAAAAAATTCTTTAATATCAATATCGGAAGCCAAATCATTAAACTCCAGGCAATTGTTTCTTGCCTGTGTAAAATAATCAGAGTTGGCAACATAGGTCCAATTCACAGTAAAATCTGACAAATCATTCAATAAAGTCGGGAATCGAGAGGTTTTAACCGCAGAACAAGTTACCGGGATATAATAAACACTACTATTTTGACTTCCCCCGGGAAGATAAGAATCTAAATAAAATCCTACCAGTTCGGAAGCTAATATTTCCGATGAAAGATAATCCTCCCATGCTGTGAAAACGATATCATAAGGGAAGCCATCAGTTGGCACTACATCTTCAGAACTGATAATATAATTTGCATACCTGTAAGCTTCTGTAAGAACTTCAATTGTTTGCATAAAGCAGGCATCAAGAATCATAATATCAAGTTTTGAATTCATTCTTTCTAAGGCATTTCTCAGATCACCGTCAGGAATATCTATTGAACTTCCACTTTCATGATCAGGGCAGAACCTGTTATAATAATCATACCACCCATTACCGTGAGACCAGATCACCAGGGCTTTTTTCTCAGAGGGATATTTATTAAATCCCCAGTTTGCAAATGATGTCAGCGTATTATAATCCCCGCTATCAATTTCACCCATAAGAGATATTATTTTTGATGTGATTTCATCCGAGGTATCCGGATAAACATGATACCTGACAGCACCGGGATATTGATTATACTGGTTGTTATCAATCTGAACAATAATATTTATATTATCTGAAAAAATACTGTTTTCCATTTCATTTATATCAGATAAAGCAGCATTATTCAAACCATTATCTGCAGCCATATAGATTAAAATAGTCCATTCAGCTTCCTGGGTTTCACTGCAGCCGCTAAACAGAATGGCAACAACAAATAATATTAGAAAATATTTCATTTATTTATTTTCAGACTTAAATTGTTCAATTATACTCTCCAGCTGTTTCCAGACCTTTCAGAACTCTAACTCCACCCTGGCTGAGAGCCTCCATTTCTTTCTCACCCGGGATAATATGAATAGGAGCAATAAATTTAATTCTTTCTGTAACTTCTGAAACAATCATTTCATTATACGCAAGACCGCCAGTTAAAAAAATGGCATCCACATTACCTTTTAGAACTGCAGCGCATGCCCCAATCTCTTTAGCGATCTGGTAACACATTGCTTTAAATATTATCTCAGCTTTTTTATCACCATTTTTGATTCTTTTAACTATTTCCTGCCCATCATCTGTACCAAGATAAGATATTAAACCGCCGGTTTTAGTGAACATAGCTTCCAGTTCTTTTTTTGTATATTTTCCACTAAAGGAAAGGTCCAGAATATCACCGATCGGCAGAGCACCTGCTCTTTGAGGGGAAAAAGGTCCCATTCCCAGAAATGCATTATTTACATCAATGATCTTCCCATTTTCCAAAGCAGCTACACTTATCCCACCTCCCATATGCACAGCTATCATATTTGTATCTTCAAATTTTCTTTTCAATTTTTTTGCAATACTAATTCCAACAAAACGTATATTCAAAGCATGAGAAAGAGATTTTCTCTCAATTTCAGGACAACCTGAAATACGGGCAATTTCGCTGAAATCATCAACCGTTACAGGATCAACAATAAAGGAAGGAATATTCAATTCATCAGCAATTGATTTTGCTATGAATGCACCCAGGTTCGAAGCATGAATTCTTCCCCATAAATCAGGATTCTTAAGGTCTTTCAGCATCATATCATTCACTCTATAAGTTCCACTTGAAACAGCTTTTATCAATCCACCTCTGCCAACAACCGATTCTAATGTTTCAGGTTCTACATTATTTTCTTTCAAAGCATCTAACACCATTTTTTTTCTGAATTCATATTGCTCTATTATTCCCCCAAAAGTCTCTATCTCTTTAGCATCATGACGCAGAACTTTTGTGAAGATAGGCTTTTCATCATCAAAAACAGCGATTTTTGTTGAGGTTGAACCCGGATTAACAACTAATACGCGGTATTTCATAGATTCCCTCCACATTTTTTATTGTTCAAATTGATAATATTGAGACCTGTCGTCAATTGATTTTTTATTCCTAAATTCCAATGAAACAAGAAGCTCTAAAATTATTTGACACAAAAACACCCCTTCAAATAAATGTGTCGCGGAGTAAGCAAATGAATATAATAAATTGCAAAACCGGATGGATCGAAGTTATCTGTGGAAGTATGTTCAGTGGTAAAACTGAAGAACTTATAAGACGTGTACATAGAGCTGAATATGCCCGACAGAAAATACAAGTCTTTAAACCCAAAATTGATAACCGCTACGACAAAGAACAAATAGTTTCTCACAACCAGATGAAAACCCCTTCCGTAATAGTTGAATCCTCAAATGATATACATGAACAGGTGAAATATGATACTGAAGTTGTTGCTATTGACGAAGTTCAATTCTTCGATAATAAGATCGTAGAAATATGCAATAAAATGGCTGATAATGGCAAACGAGTTATTGTTGCCGGATTAGACCAGGATTATAGCGGTAAACCTTTCGGACCTATACCTGAGCTTCTGGCTATTGCAGAATATGTAACCAAACTTAATGCGATTTGCGTTAAATGTGGAAATCCTGCTAATAGAACTCAGCGTTTAACAAAAGATAAAGATACGATTATAGTAGGGGCAACCGATATATATGAAGCACGTTGTCGGAATTGTCATGAGGTTTATGATAAATGAATTTTCTACAGTACGCTTTAGCTAAACTTATTGAAATATACATGTACATCATTGTTATAAGAGCCATAATTTCATGGTTTTCACCAAACCCGTATAACAATTTATATATTTTACTGATAACAATTACGGAACCAATATTAGGCAGGATCAGAAAATTCCAGTTTCGCCTGTTCCCTACCTTCCGAATAGATTTTTCACCCTTTCTGGCAATAATATTATTGAATATCATACGTAATATCATTATAGGTATTCATTAAAATGATAGAAAAAATAAATAAAGCTACTGAATTTTTAAAATCAAGAATAAATTTCATTCCCAAACTGGGTATTATACTGGGTACCGGATTAAACTCAATTGCTGAAATGGTTCAAAACCCTATAATTATACCTTATGAGGACATCCCCGGGATGGCAGTTTCTACTGCCCCTTCTCATATAGGTCAATTAATCGCAGGTGAAATAAATTCCCTGAAAGTAATAATTATGCAGGGACGACTTCACTATTATGAAGGTTACTCCATGGCTGAAATAACATCTCCTATCCGGATTTTAAAAAACCTGGGTATCACTCATCTCCTGATAACAAATGCTGTGGGAAGTTTAAATAAAAACTTTTTATTAGGTGATCTTGTTTTAATCACTGATCATATGAATTTTATGGGCTCAAATCCTCTTATTGGAAAATCTTACGAGGAATTTGGGGAACATTTTCCCAGCATGCACGAACCATATAACCTGGAATTAATAAAACTTGCTCAAAAAATAGCAAAAGAAAATAAATTTGAAATCAAAACCGGCATTTACGCTGCAATGTCTGGTCCAAGTTTAGAAACAAATGCTGAATGTAATATGCTGAGAACTCTGGGAGCTGACCTGGTTGGAATGTCTACTGTTCCAGAAGTCATTGTAGGCATTCAATGTGAATTGAAAATATTAGGAATTTCAGTAGTTACAAATTTAAGTAATTTATTTCATTCCGAACCTCATGACCAGCAAGATATTCAAAACATTGCTGCAAAAGCAGGAAAAAAGTTAGAAATTTTAATTCTAACTTTAATAAAAAAAATATAAAAGGAATAATAAATGTCTGCCAAAAAATTTAGTGCCGAAAAACTAGAAAAATACGAAAGAATTCTCCTTGAAGAACAATTTCAAACCCAGAAAATTATTACCGGGATCGATGAACTCCAAAAAAGGGGAATAAAAGATCGAAGTGGTGATCTTTCCTCTTATTCTGTTCACCAAGCTGATCTGGGAACAGATACGGATGAATCGGAAAAACGCGTTTATTTCTTAAATCAAGAAATCGAAAAACTAAAACATATCAATTTTGCCCTTAAAAGAATTTTTGACCAATCTTATGGTATTTGTGAAATTTGCGGGAAAGCAATTCCTGAAACAAGATTGAGAATAGTCCCTTATGCAAAACTCTGTATCGATTGTAAATGTAAAGAAGAACAAAAGAAAAGAAGGAGATGGTGAACCGCTACAGATATTTCTTGATATCTCTTGCTGTTATTTTCCTGGATCAAATTTCTAAAAACATAATAAGAAATACTCTTGAAATTGGTCAGGTTCTCAAAATAACTAATAAATTTTTCTGGCTAACTCACGTTCAAAATACCGGTGCTGCTTTTAGTATATCTCTGAGTAATCCGGTTTTAAATAAATTCTTTTTCATTATTATTTCGATTCTTGCTATTATTTTTCTCATAATCTTAATTATCAAATCCAGATCAAAAATAGAAAAAATTGTCTTTGCCTTGATTTTAGGCGGAGCTTCAGGAAATTTAATTGACAGGATTATACTGGGCAGCGTAACTGATTTTTTGTGGTGCGATTTTCCTGATGTAATTATGAAAAGATGGCCTGTGTTTAATCTGGCAGATAGTTCTATCGTTATTGCTATAACGATCTTGATCTTTTATATGGTTTTTTTCTCTAAGAAATCTGTGGAGGATAAATGAAATTAAAAATTATTTTTATTATTATTTTGATATTACTTCTTTTTTCTTGTCTCCTGGCTGAAATTGAAGAACTGTTCTTTTCCGAATATATCGAAGGAAGCAGCTACAATAAAGCTTTAGAAATTTATAATGGCACAGGTGTTACTGTTGATTTAACAAACTATCAATTATGGCAAGTGGCAAATGGCGGAAATTGGTATGAATATATTATTGATTTTCCTCCAGGAGCTACTATAGCTGACGGGGATGTCTATGTTGTTTGTCATGAGGAAGCTGATGCAATAATTTTAGCGGTAGCAGATCTGGTAGTAACATTATATCATAATGGAAATGATGCCCAGGGACTAGCTAAAGATGATGGAACTGGAACATTTTATCTAATTGATACAATTGGAGAGGAAGGTGCAGATCCAGGAGATGGCTGGGCAGTAGCTGGTATAAATAATGCAACTAAAGACCATACACTGGTCAGGAAATCAACTGTAGAAGCTCCTACAACAGACTGGGCTCTATCGGCTGGAACAAATCCTTCAGATTCACAGTGGGAAGTCTATGCTATAAATACATTTGACTACATCGGTTTTCACGATACCGGTGCTGATATAATCCCTCCCACATTGATCTCTGCTATAGCTCTATCATCTTCAAGTGTAGAAATAACTTTCAGTGAAGTTGTCACTCCAGGAACTGCTGAAAATTCAGAAAACTATTTTATTTCGGAACTTCCTATTACTTCTGCTGTTCTGCAGGGAAATGGGATCACAGTAACACTCACTACTTCCGAGCAGAATCCCGGTCAATCATATACGATAGTTGTTAATAACATTGAAGATCTGGCAGAAAATGTAATTGCGACCGATTCAGAAATCAGTTTTTCAGGTTATCAAATCATAGAAATGGAGCTTTTCTTTTCTGAATATATTGAAGGAAGCAGTAATAATAAAGCTTTGGAAATATATAATGGAACAGGAGCTGCTGTAAATCTGGCTGGATATGAGATCTGGCGTATTTCAAATGGGGGTGACTGGGCAGAAGGCGAAAGTAATGCTGTTTCCCTGGAAGGCATCCTGGAGAATAATGATGTTTATGTAATCTGTAATTCAAATGCGAACGCAGAGATCCAGGCAGTTTCTGATCTGATAGGTACAACAGCCACATATTATAATGGAAATGATGCTGTTGGGCTTGCTCATAACGGTATCCTTATCGATGCTATTGGAGAAGAAGGACCTGATGTCGGAATAGCCTGGGATGTAGCAGGAACAACCGAAGCTACCCTTAATCATACTCTTGTCAGGAAACCGGACATTTTACAGGGGAATATGAACTGGGCTTTATCCGCAGGAACAAACACCGAAAATTCAGAGTGGTTTGTTTATAATGAAGACACATTTGATTATCTAGGATATCATTCGGTTTCAGGTGAGGATACTTATCCCCCAATAATGACTTCAGCATTTGCAACCTCAATTACTTCGGTTGAGATTAGCTTTAATGAAGCCCTGGATGAAACTACTTCAGAAGATATTACCAATTATTCCGTAACACCTTATTTAAATATCTCATCAGCTTCTTTATCTACTAACAACGTTACTCTCACAACAGACGAACAGGTTGAAGAACAAATATACACAATAACTGTGAACAATGTCGAAGATTTAGTAGGGAACCCTATTACTCCAGGAAGCACAATAGATTTTACAGGTTACAGCCCATCCGAATACGACCTTATTGCTGATATTCAGGCAGACCCTTCAAGTTACGAAGGTCAGACAGTAACAATCTGCGGGATTGTAACCATTGGTGTAAATGTAATTCAGACAGGCAATACAAATGCCTATGTACAGGATAATTCCGAAAGAGGAATAAATATTTACGATTCATCAGTAATTAATGAACTCGAACGTGGTAATTTAGTGGAAATCACAGGTCAGGTTACCCAGTATTTTGATACTACAGAAATAATAGATCCTATTGTAACAGTGCTTTCTACAGGCAATCCTGAACCTGAACCTCTAGACTTTTATCTGGGTGATGCTTCTGATTTTGAGTTGGAAGGCACCTTATTAAGAGTAAAAGGTGAAATCATTGATGTGTGGCCAGCCGGTGGTGGAACTAATATAGTGATCGAGGACGACGAGGATAATGAAATAACTGTTCGAGTCTGGGATACAACCGGTCTGAACCTTTCGGAATATGTGGAAGGATTTAATCTGCAAGCTGTGGGTATTGGTGATGTTTTTAGTGAAATGCAGATTGTTCCCGGGTATCAGGATCAGTTATCTGAAGCTCAGGATATTGAAGAAAATGTTACAACTGATCCGGAAAATCCTCTTGCAGGTGAGGAAGTAACAGTCACCTATACCAGCCCTGATCCGTTAGAGAACGCTCTTCTGTTCTGGAAAACATCAGGTGACCTTGAATATGAGTATATTGAGATGGATTCTGTGGGTCAAAGAGATATAAGTTACCAGTGTGTAATTCCCGGACAATCACAGGGAACCGTTGTATATTACTACTTAGTTATAACCGATACTACCGGGGAATCCTATTCTATCCCTGAAAATGCGCCTGATGATGATGTTATGAGCTATTCCTATAAAGTAACATCCTTGAAAGCTATTTTAAATATCCCGGCAAAACCATTTGACCCTTATGCCGGAGAGAAATTCCCTATAGAATTCGCAACCGAAACCGGGAATAAGGCTATACTCAGAATTTATAATGCTGAGGGAAAACTAGTTTTAACTCCAAAAAATATTATTGTCCCTCATCCGGGAATTTCTACTTATGAATGGGACGGTAGAGATAAAAATCATAAATTGTTGCCTTTGGGATTGTATATCTGTTATCTGGAAGTAGTTGATACGGATACGGGGAAGAAGAAATCTGCTAAAGCACCTATTGTGATCGGTGCACCATTGAAATAGGAGGGTATAATCATGAAATTTTTCTATATCTTTATCATTACATTGTTGTTTGTTTCTGTAAATTTACAGGCAATTTTTGACGATTATGAACCCTCTCCCCGGGCACGGGCAATGGGTGGAGCTTTTTATTCTATATGTGATGATGCCAATAGTATTTTTTATAATCCAGCAGGATTGAAAACGGCAGGGAATAACCTGATGATTGGATATACGAAGATCTTCAGTAATGATTTCCAGGTTTTGAACACAATTGCCATTTCAATGGAACTCCCCAAGAGCTTTGGTTCTATTTGTATTGGTCTGCAATCTCTGGATGCGGATTTTCAAGGTGTCAACCTGATATCTGAAAAGATCTATGCCCTGGCTCATTCCTTTTCTATTTTGAAGGACATTCATTCGGAGATAAATTTTGGCTATACATTAAATTTGTACCACCTCTCTATAAACAGCTTTGGTGATCAATCTACATTCGGATTCAATGTTGGAGCCCTGGCTGTACTCCATCAGAGAACCAGTATCGGTTTTGCAGTTACAAATATAAACAACCCAAAAGTTGGAGAAGATAACAGGCATGAACTACCTCAGAAAATAGCTATGGGAATTTCTTATATCCCCTATGAGAATGTGGTAACATCCCTTGAATTAAAAAAATCAATGAATGGAGTAACAGAAATTCATGCCGGTGCTGAAGTAAAAGTATTTGAAATATTAACGCTCCGCTGCGGAGTTCGAAATAATCCCTCCAGTTATTCTGCAGGAGCAAGTTTCAACCTCTATGATATTATAATTGATTATGCATATAATACACATTCGACTTTAAGTGGAACACATCATTTTGGGGTTGGGTATAGGTTTTAAATTTTAGATCCCCTTTATATTATGTCACCCCTTCGGGGTTGAGGTGATGATGTGTTTGTCAATGGGGCTGTCCCAGAAACCCCTTCTTCATATTGAGCAACATTTATTTTCAACATTGTTCATATCCCGGATTTATTCACATTTTATATAAACCAACTCAGGATTGCTATTTTTTACCCAAATGAACGA
>JAUXFF010000117.1 GCA_030620155.1 Candidatus Cloacimonadota bacterium
AAATTCCAATAAATGCCTATAAATACCCATTAATGCCAATATAATGCCAACTTACCCCACCCTGTATCCATATCAAACCAAATACCCACTGCCCGAAACCCAACACCCAACACCCACTTGTCCGCCGTAACTCTTCTAAAGGCGGAAACTTGAGTGAAGGCGGAAGCTTTAGCGAAGGAGGAACACCCAAAACCTAATACCCAAAATCCCAAATCCACAAATTCCAATAAATTCCAATAAATGCCTATAAATACCCATTAATGCCAATATAATGCCAACTTACCCCACCCTGTATCCATATCAAACCAAATACCCACTACCCGAAACCCAATACCCAACACCCAATACCCAGTTGTCTAATCCTAAATAAATTTGACACCAGGAATAAAGAAACAAGAATTAGTTTAAATGAAAATATTCGGAGAAAATATGAAAAAACGGTGTTTAGTAGTAACAGGTGGGGGAGATTGCCCGGGTTTAAATGCAGTTATCAGGGCAATTGTAAAGCGTGCTTCCCAGGAAAAAGATTGGGAGATAATAGGCAGTACAGATGCATTCAATGGTGTATTAAAGGAACCAATGGAGCTTGTTGTTCTTGATAAAAAGACAGTAGCCGGTATTCATGTTCGCGGTGGCACTATTCTGGGAACAACCAATAAAGGCGGTCCATTCAATTGGCCTGTTAAAAATAAGGATGGCTTATGGGTTGAAGTTGATAAATCCAGAGAGATGCTGCAAAAACTGAAAGATAATAATATTGAAGCAGTGATTAATATTGGTGGTGATGGTTCACAGGCTATTTCTCAAAAACTTTTTGAGATGGGATTAAATATTATAGGTGTACCTAAAACAATAGATAATGACCTTTCTGCCACAGACTATACGTTTGGTTTCCAGACTGCAGTGGAAATAGCCACAGATGCGGTTGATAAACTGGTTACAACTGCTTTCAGTCATCATCGGATAATGATTCTTGAAGTAATGGGAAGAGCAGCAGGCTGGATTGCATTACATGCTGCAATTGCAGGTGGAGCTGAAATTTGTTTAATCCCGGAGATACCTTATGATATCAGGAAAATAAAGACTCGTATTGATAGAAGGGTTAATTCAGGAAAAGGTTTTGCTAATATTGTTATAGCTGAGGGAGCATTTCCAAAACATGGGACAGTTATTGCCCAAAAGAGTGATGAAATAGGATATCATAATCTTAGATTGAGTGGTGCTGCTACAAGATTAATGCATGAACTAAAAACAATTGGTGTAAAAACCGATATGCGTTCAACCATCCTGGGTCATATCCAGAGAGGTGGGATACCATGTGCATTTGACAGGATTTTAGCTACCCGGTTTGGTGTAAAAGCCTTTGAAATGATTTTAGAAGGAGATTTCGGTAAAATGGTTTCCTATCGAAATCATGATATTATGACTGTTTCGATAAAGGAAGCAATAGAGAGATATAACCTGGTTGATGTAAATTCAAATTTGATTGAAACTGCCAGGGGAGTGGGAATAGGATTCGGTGATTAGGAATTCTTTCAGAGTTTCTAACCTACCACTTTTAACCTGCCTGCCCAATTTACCCCATTTAATTCTTTCCTTTATTAAATCGGGGTGAAATCTTTCTTTATTTCATTAGGGTGAAATCCAGCAGTCGCTGGATATTTAACAGGTCCGTGTCGGAAAATATAATTGATATACTGGTTCAAATGTTCTTCTCGTTACCACGACAGCCACAACGCCATGCGGCATCGCGTGGAGCCTGTAAGTGTGATGTATATTACACCCAGCTTGGTAATGTTGTTTCGTACGTTCCCAAAGAGGGCTTTGGGAACAAGTAGGAAATGTAAGGGTAAGGTTCAATCGAGACCCCAATTATTCAACGGGGCTGACGATTGAGCCAACTGCAAAAACACAAACCCTGAATTTATGAGCTTCTGATAAGTAAAAAAATAATTCCCCTTAAAAAAAACTTGTCATATTATGAGCTGTTTATTTCTTTTTCATTGATATTTTTCAGGAATAGTGGAGGAGAATTTGAAACATAAAATTGGCATACTTACAGCTGGTGGATTAGCTCCCTGTCTTTCTTCAGCAATAGGAAGATTAATCCAGAAATATACAGAATTAATTCCGGATGCTGAGATAATTGGATATTTACATGGTTACAGAGGACTCCTTCTGGATAATAAAATCACAATTTCTCCGGAAGTAAGAAAAAAAGCAAATTTCTTATGTCATTTCGGCGGTACTGTATTGGGAAGCAGCAGGGTAAAATTGTCCAATGTAAATGATTGTATAAAAAAGGGTTATATAGATAAAGGTGAGAATCCACTTCATATTGCTGCAGAGCAGATTAAGAAGGATGAAATTACCATTCTTCATACAATAGGTGGAGATGATACTAATATCACTGCTGCAGACCTTTCTGCTTATCTTCAGGAGAATGGATATCCTCTTACTGTTGTAGGATTACCCAAAACTGTTGATAATGATGTATCTCCCATTCATCAGACCCTTGGAGCCTGGACTGCTGCTGAACAGAGTGCCCTGTTCTTTGAAAACATTGCCAATGAGAACACAACCAGTCCGCGTCAGCTTCTTATACATGAAGTAATGGGAAGATACAGTGGATGGCTTACTGCAGCATCTGCTTATGAGTATACAAAAAGATTGAAAAAGAAAAAATTTCTTCCTGAACTCTTATTAACAAGAGAGAGGTGGGATATTGATGCTGTTTATATCCCGGAAATCAATTATGATTTTGATGATGAAATAAAGCGATTGTATAAAAAAATGGATAGAGATGATTGTGTGATAATTTTTCTAAGTGAAGGAGCTGGAGTAGAAAGAATCGTTGCTGAAATGGAAGCTGCAGGTGAAACGGTTAATAGAGATGCTTTTGGTCATGTGAGGTTGGATGAAATAAATCCGGGTTTGTGGTTTGGAAAGAAATTTGGCAAAGTATTGGATGCACAGAAAGTTCTTGTACAGAAAAGTGGATATTTTGCACGTTCTGCTGCACCTAACAAAAAAGACCTGGAACTGGTGTTTAATACTGTTGATCATGCAGTACAATTCGGTTTAAATGGACAAAGCGGTGTAGTTGGTCTTGATGAAGGTTATAATAATGAAATGAGGTGCATTGAATTTGGTCGGATACATGGAGGAAAGCCCTTTGATACAAGACAGGACTGGTTTAAAAAAATGCTGGATGAGATAGGGCAAAGGCATTATGATCCGTATAAACATAGAGAATAAAATTTTGGAGAAACAATGAATATTAAATTTAGAGATGTCAGTTCTGGAATAGTTGAAGCAAGAGCCATAATAGAAATGGCTCCAGGGATTTTGATTAATGAAATTACGATTTTAAAAAAAGACGGGGAAATAAAAATTGAACTTCCTCAAAAGAGTTTCAGAGGAAAAGACGAACGTATGCATTATCTAAGTATTATTACTTTTGAGAATGAGAATAAAGAAACTATCTGGAAAATGGAAATTAAAGAAGAATATTTCAAGTGGCGAAAGAATCATGGAAAGGTTCTGGTTTATGAATCTTAAAATAGTTTATGGAATTCTAATTCAAGAATATGACAAAAAAAGATAGAGTGTTTTTAGTGGGTGTGTTTTATGGAGATAAAACACGTGAATACTATGATGAAACCATGGAAGAACTTCATCGACTGGCAGATACTGCAGGAGCTGATGTTGTAAAAATTTTTGTTCAGACACTGAAAAAACCGGATACAGCTACTTATGTGGGCAAGGGAAAGATAAAAGAGATAAGCTCTCAAGCTGGAAATTTGAGAGTTAATACTTTGATTTTCAATAATAATCTTTCTCCTTCCCAATCCAGGAATATATCGAATTTAACAAGGTGTAATGTTGTAGACAGAACTGAAATAATCCTTGATATTTTTGCAATTCATGCTCGTACAAAACAGGCAAAACTACAAGTTGAAATGGCTCAACTGGAATATAGTTATACAAAATTGAAACGGATGTGGAAGCATCTTTCCAGGATCCAGGGAGGTATAGGATTTCGTGGTCCCGGGGAAACCCAGATAGAAGTAGACCGTCGGGAAATAAGGAAGAAAGTTTCAATTCTAAAAAAATATTTAAAAGAAATAGAAAATACTTCCTTAATAAAACGAAAAAAGAGAAATAAACTGTGTTCAATCTCTCTTGTAGGTTATACTAATGCGGGTAAATCAACTCTTTTTAATAAACTCACTAATGAAAATCGCTTTGTAGCTGATCAACTTTTTGCTACTCTGGATTCTTTAACTCGAGCAGTTGATCTAAAATCCAGTGAGAAAGTAGTACTTACAGACACAATTGGTTTTATTCGGGATCTTCCTCATAAACTCATATCTTCATTTCATTCGACACTTCTTGAAGTTATACAGGCAGATTTACTGTTGCATGTTGTGGACATTTCCTTTTCCAATTTGTTTGAATATATAGATTCAGTGAATAGTGTTTTAGCAGAAATTGGAGTTGAAGATAAGAATATTTTAATGGTTTTCAATAAATGTGACAAGATGAAAGGGCATTTTTACTCTTTTCTAAAAAAACAACTTATTAAGGAATTTCCTGATTCAGTATTTGTTTCAGCAAAAATGAATGTGGGTTTAGAAAAATTAATTGACAAGATTGAAGAGTTCTTGAGGAAATCGAAAAAAATTACAACATTGGAAGTTCCATGCGAATTGCAGAATTTGATATCATTCGTTTATGAAAATTCTGAGGTTCTGGAAACTATATACAGAGAATCAGAAAATATTCAAAGTATGAAAGTAAAAATTTCCAGAAAGTTGTTAACGAATATTCAGAAACAAATAGCAGATTTTAATTTTAAGAAGTATATAAATAAAAAAAACGGAGGAAAAAAGGATGATTAGTGATTTTAATGAAATCTTATCTGAAAGTGCTAAAGGTATGAAAAAGTCTGCCATACGTGAGCTTCTGAAACTAACACAGGTTCCGGGAATTATTTCGTTTGCAGGTGGTCTTCCTGCTCCTGAATCTTTTCCTGTAGAAGACTTGAAAAAAATTATTATTGAAGTTCTTGAAGAACAGGCTAGTTCTGCTTTACAGTATGGAGCCACAGAAGGTGATCAGGGATTGCGAGAAGTTATTACTAAGGCTTACATTAAAGATGGGCTTGATATTTCTATTGAAAATGTGGTTATTACCACCGCTTCTCAACAAGGATTAGACCTTATCGCAAAAATTTTCATCAACAGGGGAGATAAGGTCCTGGTGGGGTTACCTTCCTACCTCGGAGGTCTGGGAGCTTTTAATAACTATGGTGCAAATATGATTGGTATTCCTTTTGATGAACATGGTATGAGATCTGACAAAGTAGAAGAAATTTTGGCTGATTTGAAGTCTAAAGGTGAAAAACCTAAATTCATTTATGTAATACCTGATTTTCAAAATCCCGCAGGTATAACAATGCCGAATTTTAGAAGAAAAGAAATAATCGATTTAGCTAAAAAATATGATGTACTTATTATAGAAGATAGTCCTTACAGAGAATTAAGATTTGAGGGTGAACATCAGGAAAGGATGTATGCTATTGATAATACCGGTCAGGTTGTTATTCTGGGTACTTTTTCCAAAATTTTTGTGCCTGGCTTCAGGATCGGATGGCTTATTGCACATAAGGATATTACTGATAAAATTATTGTGTCAAAGCAATCTACAGACCTTTGTACATCTCCTTTTGTGCAAAAATTAGCAGTAAAATATGTAAGAGATGGATATTTTGATAAAAATTTAAAAAATACTATAAAATTGTATCGAGAAAAAAGACACATAATGCTCAAAGGATTCGAAGAATATATGCCTGAAGGTGTTACCTGGACAAGACCGGAAGGAGGTTTGTTCTTATTCCTTACAGTACCTGAACATATAGATTCTGGAAAATTATTTGATAAAGCAATCGAGAAAAAAGTGGCGTTTGTAAAAGGTTCTGTTTTCCATTGTGACGGTAGTGGGAAAAATACCATGAGGATCAATTTTTCTTATGCTTCAAAAGAAGATATTAAGGAAGGTGTAAAAAGATTAGCTCAGGTAATAAAGGAAGCCTTGAACGAATAATGTTCTTTAGAAAAAGTATTTTATTGTAGGATGGGTATTTGCCCATCCTGCTGTTTATGGAGAGCAAGTTGAAAAAATATTCAGTAGCTGTTTTGGGTGCAACCGGTGTTGTTGGCAGGGAAATGGTAAAAATCCTGGAGGAGAGGAATTTTCCTGTTCAAAACCTGAAATTATTAGCTACTGAAAAATCAACCGGGGTTTTTATTAATTTTCAGGGAGAACAAATTAAAGTTGAAAAAGTCACTACCCAATCCTTTGAAAATGTAGATATCGCATTATTCAGTGCCGGCAAAGAAGCCAGTATAAAATTCGCTCCTGCTGCAGTTAAGAACAATGCTGTTGTTATTGATAACAGCAGTGCTTTCAGAATGAAGAACAATGTTCCGTTAATAATTCCTGAAGTAAATCCCGGGGAAATAAAAAAGCATAATGGAATTATCGCTAATCCGAATTGTTCAACTATTCAACTTGTTATAGCTTTAAAACCGATCTATGATTTTGTCGGGATTAAACGGATTATTGTCAGCACCTACCAATCTGTTTCCGGCACAGGTAAACAAGCTATTAACGAATTAAGAGAGCAATCACAAGCCTTCCTAAACAAGGATAAAATAGTTAAAAAAGTATATCCTCATCAGATTGCATTTAATATTTTACCGCACATAGATATTTTCCTGGACAATGGTTATACAAAAGAAGAAATAAAAATGATAAATGAAACAAGGAAAATCTTATCTGATAATAGTTTAAAGATAACTGCTTTTGCAGCCAGAGTTCCTGTGTTTTACGGTCATGCCGAATCAGTTTATATAGAAACTGATGAGTATATCAGTATTCCCGGGATTAAACAATTATTAACAGATTTTCCAGGGGTTAAAGTTATTGATGATCCTTCGAGATTTCTTTATCCTTTACCTATTATGAGTGAGAATGAAGATGATATCTTAGTCGGCAGGATCAGAAAGGACTTAGCTGAGGAAAATGGAATTAATATGTGGATTATAGGAAATAATGTACGAAAAGGCGCAGCTCTGAATGCCGTTCAAATCGCTGAATTATTAATCTTAGAGGAAAAATGAAATTAGTTGTTCAGAAATTTGGTGGAACTTCCTTGAATACATCTGAAAACAGGCTGCAAGCCGCAACCCAGATAAAAAATAGTATTTCTTCTGGAAATTCACCTGTAGTTGTAGTTTCTGCAATGGGAAGAATTGGTGATCCTTATTCTACTGATTCTCTCTTAAAGATGGCTGAAGATACTTTTCAAACAATTAATCCTCGGGAAAAAGATATATTGATGTCCTGTGGTGAAATTCTGTCTGCAGTTTTAATGGTTCAAACCTTAAAAAGTATTAACATAGAAGCAACTGTTTTAACAGGTGCTCAATCAGGTATTATAACTGATAATAATTTCGGAAGATCCAGGGTAAAATATGTAAATCCTGTTAATATTATGAAAGTTATAAAATCCGGCAAAGTTCCGGTGGTGGCAGGTTTTCAGGGATTATCTGAACAGGGGGAAATCACGACACTGGGCAGAGGAGGTAGTGATACTACAGCCAGTGTTATTGCAGCAGCTATCAAAGCAGAGTTTATTGAGATATATAGTGATGTTCAAGGTATAATGACAGCTGACCCCAAAAAAGTTAAAACAGCAAAACTGATAAATGAACTCAGTTATGACGATGTATTTGAATTGACCAATCAAGGAGCCAAGATCATTCACCCTAGATCTGCTGAGATTGCCAGGGAAAGTAATATCCCGATCAAAGTAAAATCCACATTTATGAATTCATCCAGTACTTATGTGCATGCTGTTAATACTGACAAACCCATAATCGGTGTTGTTAATCGTAACCAAATCGGTTTTGTGAGGATAATTCCCCAAACCAAAAAAAAATATGCAACAGGATTAAAGATATTCAAGATACTGGGAGAAGCAAATATCAGTGTTGATTTTATTGATATTCGACCTGATGAGATCACTTTCGTGATTGATA
>JAUXFF010000046.1 GCA_030620155.1 Candidatus Cloacimonadota bacterium
ATTTTTCCCCACCAATGATGCATCTTAATATGCGTCTTCTGTTTTTCTGTCTGTCCTACATCGCAAAACATTTCATTTATAAAAAAGAATCCTTCTGGTTTTAAAACTTTTTTCATTCCATCAAGTACTTTACTGATATCTTTAAAGTGATGTAAGGAATTTGATATACCTACCGTGTCAAATGTGTTTTCTTTATAATCCATTCTCTCAGCATCCATTTTATCAATGTGGACCCGTTTTTCTTTAAACTGTTCTGTTGCATATTTTACTGCTTTATCAGAGTTATCAACACCTATAAAACAATCATAATCTTTCAATGATTGCATTAGAACATTAATAAATTCACCTTGTCCTGTGGCAACATCCAGTATTTTACCACCAGATATTGATTTCAATTTCCTCAGTAATTGTTCCATATTTTTTTCTTTCATTATTTTCCCCCACAATGGATGTAATCATATATTTAAATCAAAATCGGATTTACTTATTTTTCTCAAAAAGTTTTGTTATACCTTTTGCAAGAAGTAATCCAAAAAGAATTGTAGGAAATATTTCAGGTTTATCGCTTATTATAAATTCGTGAACATAACCTAGAATTCCAATTCCAATAATAGGAAGAGAATCACTTATTTTTCTGGAAGCCATATTTCATTCCTCTAATCTTTTGTTAAAAAAATCATGCATTATTTTTTTTTAGATATCTCAATGTAATGCTGTTTAACGTTTTCAGCAATTTCATTCAACCTGATATCAATATTTATGCCAGTTTGTTGAAGAGTTTGCCATACGATTCCCATTGCATCTTCTACTGTAAATCCCATTAATTTAGCATAATAAATAAGTAAATCCTTCTCTTTTTTTGTAAATTGTCCATCAGAAAGAGCTATAACTGTAAGGAAATGGAGTGCATAATACCTGTCACTATCAGAACCTTTTCCCTTAAGGAATTTAGCTGATTTTAGTAGCTGAGATTCAACTTTTTCTTTGTTATATATAATTTCCTTTTCCGGGTTATCTGTAAAAACATCAGCCAGGATTTTTACCAGGCTTTTTATTTCTTCTAATTTGATCTCTCCATCCTGAGCTATTAATTTAATACCGGCTGCAGTTATGAATTTCATCATCATTTCTTTATCTTTTTTCCTGGGATAAAAATTGGTCAGATCAATTAAAGTATCTACTTCGTGAGTTAATTTTTCAGTAGTTAACTTACCTTTTTTGGAAAAAAGTTGGGAATTATAAAAAAGATCTAGTGCTTTAAGACGAACGGGTAGAATCGGATGTGAAGCAGTACTTAGATCGGAAAGATATTCTGAATGAGAAATATCATCTAATTGTTTCATTAATTCCTGAAGATTGAAATCCAAATTTTTCTCTGTTAATCCATAAGAAATCTTTAAAAGAGCCTGGACAGAAGTTTCATAACAATTGCAGCAGACAAGTCCTGCTCTATCACAACTTATTTCAGCCTTTTTCTGCCAGGTAAGGAACTTCTTCTCAGCCAGTATAGGTAAAAAAGTAATTTTTGCCTGGTTCGGATTGTATAATAATAATAACCTGTTATGATCGAAAACTATGTGACCTAATTCGTGACCTAATACAAATAGTATCTCTTTGTCACTGAAATTTTCTAACAGGGCAGAAGTAAATACTATACTGATATTAGAACTGAGCTTAAAGGCAAATGCATTGTAATTTTTATCATTAAAAGAAAAAAATTCAATTTTCTCCTTGATATTAAAAACTTTTCTGGCTTTCTCAATTATTTTATGAATTCTTGGTGAAATAACTGAAGTTAGACGAACTGAATTCGCAAGAAGTTTGTCTCTATATGAATAATGCTCTTTTAAAATTTCTTCGTGTGAATCAACGATCTGTTTCACTTTGTATACTTCGTATAATTCCTTCGTGTCCAGCAAATCGCCTTTATAACGAATGTTATTTATATCCATTGCTCCTCCGGTTTTTAGATAAAAAATCTAAAATTAATTATATCTAAAACTATTATAAGACAATCAAGAACTTTGTCAATTCGAAATAATATAAAAAATATAATTATTTTTATGATAATTATGAAAATATAGAAAAATATTATTTTTTAAAAGTATACTCCTATCCCACTTATTATTCCGTCGATTTTTTCCGATTCTGCTTGAATCTTTTGATAACCTGCATTAAAGTTAAAGCGATTTATATGTAAATTCAATCTCAAATATATCTCTGAAACAGGATGTTTATTTATCCAACCGGAATTAGCAGAGATATACAAACTCACGGGTTTTATGGGATAAATTTCCAATCCTGTATTTAATGAAAAACCGGAATTTGTATCTTTGCCGGCTACTGTTTTAACCCCTAATCCCCACCACCAGTTGAAAAATGGGAAACGAAAACGCTGGTAATTTAAATATATATCATATACTTCAAGTTTATCTTTATCATTATCACCATTGTCAAGTTTTTCTATTAGTTTTAGATAATTACCTTCAATTCCAAGATATGGTAGAAATAACCAATTAGCGCGTAGACCATAACCGGTAAGATCTTTAGTATCGTAGAAATAATGGGTGTTAACAACTAATTGCATCTTTTTATTTGTATCGAATTCATATAAACCTGAATGATTATGATTATAAGGATAATTTGAGAAAGTGTAATTCCACAAAAATTCTCTACTTTCATAAGGGTCCCCTGGAATGCCAATAAAAAGGTTGTATAAAAACGCTCTGAAGAAAAAATAAAAAAATCCATTATCGTCATAATTTTCATCATTATTATCTTCATCATTATCTTCTTGTTCATCTTTTTCTTTTTCGATCTCTGCTTCAAATTTGTCTAATTTTCCCTTATCTTCTTCATTGGTGTAAAGATTAATTGAAATTAAGATCAATAACAAAAAGATAATGAAAATGATGTTTCTTTTCATTCTTACCTCACAACTTCCTTTTCGTTTTATTTTTTTTTGAGTCAAGGTTTTATTGTCTATTCCCGGAATAAAAAAAAATTGACTCAGTAAATCAAACTTTCAAGGTTGGACGAGAAATGGAGGAGGGAATGAGAAAAACCATTACAATATTCTTTATATTTATTCTAAATTTTTTAATAGCTATAGATAAAGATTATCCGGATTTCAAATCAATCATAGAAAAATCAAATAATTCTTTTATTGCTCAAGCGCAGCATTATTCAACCTGGCAGGAGATTTTAAGAGAAGATATTAGGGAAATGGAAAATTATGATGTGAAATATTATTTGATAGATATTTGGCTGGATTTTGAGAACGAATATATTATTGCAGATAATTTAATTCGATTTGAGATTGTTGAAGATAATGTCTCAATGATTTTTTTACATTTTACGGATAATTTAACGATAGATGGGATCTTCAAAAATGACGAAGAATTAAATTATATTCATCAAGAAAACCAGATCGAAATCTATTTGAATGAAGTTTATAATTCAGGTGAAATTATTGAATTGAACATTCAATACAGCGGTTATCCCGATTCTCGCTTGGAAGATGGACTGAAATTTGAAAGTCACAGTGGTACTCCGATTGCTTTTACAATGGTTTCTCCCAAAGGAGCAAGAAAATGGTGGCCTTGTAAAGATACTCCTGCAGATAAACCTGATTCTCTTGATATTTGGGTGACCTTCCCCTCGGAATATATTTGTGCTTCCAATGGATTACTCATTGAAGAAATCGATAATGGTGATAATACTGTAACTAACCACTGGTTTGAATCCTATCCTATAGCAACTTATTTAACTTCGATTGCAATTACTAATTATGAACTTTATTCTGAAGTTTATGATTATAACGGTTCTCAAATGATGATAGATAATTATGTTTATCCTGAAATGTATGATATAAGTGTAGAACTGTTCGATATTACTGATGATATGATCGATTTTTTTTCAGGCATTTACGGTCCATATCCCTTTTTGGATGAAAAATACGGTCATGCAGTTTGTACGAATTTAGGTGCATTGGCTATGGAACATCAAACCTGTACTTCTTTTCAAAATAGTTATATCACAGACGAAGGAGCAGAATATACTGTGGCCCACGAACTCGCTCATCAATGGGCTGGAGATTGTTTAACTATAGGTTCCTGGGCTCATGTATGGTTAAAAGAAGGTTTTGCCAGGTATAGTGAAGCTCTCTGGGCTGAAAATTTATTCGGTCTGGAGGCTTTACATGATTTCATGAATAATCTTGATAATGGTAGCCCACTTGATCCATGTCTGTATAGAGATCCGGAAGGTTCTGCAGGTCATATTTTTAATATTGTGATTTATTCCAAAGGTGCCTGGACTTTACATATGCTGCGTGGTGTTCTGGGTGATGAGGATTATTTCCAGACAGTTTATGAATTTATGCAGAACCCTTTATTTATGTATGGGAATATTCTAACTGAAGACCTGGAAAATACTGCTGAAGCTGTGAGTGGGATGGAACTGGATTGGTTTTTTGATGAATGGTTTTTCCAGGAGGGAAGACCTCGTTATGAATATACGATTTACACTTCAGAACCCGGTAATTATCCGAAACTAACTATTTTATCTCAACCGTTTCAAGAAGATACATTTGATATGTATATCCCTTTTGAATATAATTCTAATTCTGACAGATTTTTTGTTCAAGGTGGTTTGAATTACTTCACTATTCCTTTTGTTGGAGATAGTTATGAGATTGAATTCGATCCTGAAAATTGGGTTCTGGATTATGGTTATACTGAAAAATTACCTATATTGGAAGAAGTAAATTATCGTGATGGAAATATTGGTATTGCCTGGGAAGAATTTTTTGACCCTGCTATTGATGGCTTCAATATTTACAGGAAAGAAAATAATGGAGAATTCGAACTTATTAATAATGAACCTTTCACAGGAACTTATTATTTTGATGAATATTTGAACACGGAAAGTATATATACTTATAAAATCGCTGCTGTATTTGAACAGGTATATATAAGTAAATTTTCTAATGAAATTGAGGTAACTCCGATTAACTATACTCTTGATGAGGGAATATTACTTGTTGATAATACCGGTGATTTTATTAATCCACCTTTCCCCTCTGATGAAGATGTAGATACATTCTATCACACATTATTGGAAGCATATGATTTTACAGATTGGGATGTTTTAGAATCAGGAGAACCATCTCTTACAGAAATGGCAAGATATTCAACTATTATCTGGCATAATGATGATATTATGTTTACACCTTTGATTAATAATTTCTATTCAATAAAAAATTACCTTGCAGCTGGAGGAAATCTTTTCCTTTCTACTTGTAGAAGTTTGGAAAATATTCCCGATTATGACCTGGAACAGTTTTTTGGAATTAATTCAATGGAAATTAATAATGATGATGATTTTATCGGAGCTGTCGGACAAAATAGCTACCCTGATATCTCCATTGATTTAAATAAGATACCAATGCCTACCTGGGATAATGCATTAGCTTATATTTATAAATTCGAACCCAGCGAAAATACTGATATTATCTATCTCTTTGATTCTTATTCCAATGATCCTACCTGGGAAAACCGACCCTGTGCTCTGAAAAAAACAGGTGATTATAAATTGATCCTTCTGGGATTCCCATTGTATTATATGATTGAAGAAAGTGCAATCGAATTGATGAATCTAACTATGCAGGAATTTGGGGAACAATCTGATGTTTCTGATTTCTTTGTCCCGGAAAATAATATTATTTTATTTAATTATCCTAATCCGTTCACAATGTCAAAAGTTGGTCGCGAGCTTGTCACAACCATTTCTTTTTCAGTAACACAAAACGCTGTGTCCGGCTCAGACGGATCCCCGTTTGTGACTCTTGAGATATTCAACATCAAAGGGCAAAAAGTTAAAACAATTCCCATCGTCACACCCTCTCCCGCTCACACCCTCTCTGTTACCTGGAATGGAACCGATGACTCCGGTAAACCTGTTAATTCAGGAGTTTATTTGTATAAACTTCGAATAAATAATAAGATTATAACCAGAAAAATGTTGCTTTTAAAATAGCGATTTCTTTTATTGACAAGATTTGAAAAAGGTTGAGAAAAATAAAATAATGAAAAAAAATTGTTTACTTAACTGTCGTTTTCAAAGATTTTGTGGAGTATTTATATAAGAGTCAATAAATTAAGAGAATATGGATTAATAGTTACGATGTGAAAGGTTAGTGATAAGGAGGTGGGATGAAAAAGGGTTTTGTTTTATTTTTTTTGTGTTTAATTATCACATATTTAAGTGCGGATGAAATACTTCAGCCTGCACAACAATCAAAGGATTTCGAATTCAAAGGAAAAATTGATTCTAGAATTTTGAAGCAGAATAGGGAACAGGATCCACCACCGAATTATTCATTTATTTTAAACGGTGATAACTTACCAACCACATATTTATATGATTCCTACTATGATTATATGCCTTTCAGTTATAATGGATTTAATATCCGCCTTCAACCTGAAATATCATTACCTTTCGGTTATGCAGCAGAAGGTTTTTATATCAGTTATCATTGTTCTGAAACAACAACTATTGCTACAGATAGAAGAGCATGGAACAGCTATCTGAATCCCGATGCAACTCTACTTATCAGTTCGGCAACCAATCATTATGGAGTATTCAGAGAAGGATTTACTTCAGTTGACATTGATCCTTATACAGGTGATCCATTATTTGTCTGGCATTCGATAGTTGAAGCTGATAACAGCCACGATTGTTCCATGACCTATGATATTTTCCATCTAACCGGAGCTACAGGCTACTGGAAAACTCCTTTTATTATTTTTGATAATCCGGAAATCGGTGAGTCATTAACAGGTCATACTGGCACCGGGTATATCTGGCCTGTTGTAATGATAGATGATTCACCTTTACCTGACCATAGAAGAGTTTATGTATATGCTAATAACGCCGCACCTAATTCAGCACTTAACTGGGGTTATAACACTTTACTTGCTTATGCTGATTTTAATGCTGACAATCTCATGTACGAATCGGAATTTAACTGGACTTATCAGACTTTCCCATATTTCGATAATTTGCATTATAATGATCTTGGTAGAGCGAATAAAGATATGGTCGTAAAAGGTAATAAAGTAGCATTATTCGGAACATTCTCAGGTGGCGATTCTTTGTTTTGTATGTATAGTGACGATTATGGAGAGAACTTTACATTATATTCACAGGAATGGTTATATCCGGTAGAAAATCCTCTTTGGGAAGATGGTGTAACCTATCAATTTTTAGATAATGATGAAACTACACCGTCAGTTTTATTTTTTACTCTGAGTTATGATGGCTCACATTTTAATGGAGTCTTCACTGACAATGATACTAAGATATTGTGGATGACTGGAATTAATATTAATAGTCAGGAAAACATAGCTGAGGATGTTTATTGGCCTGCTTATTTTTATCCGAAAATATTCATGTTTGATATTGATACAGGAACCTTCAGTTTCTATGAAATGGATATCCAGGGAGCAGATCCTGATGATGATCAACCTGCTATTCCATGGGACCTTGATGAAGATGGTGAAGTTGATGAGTTTTATGATGATGGTAGTGTTTATATTCCATTAAGTATGCCAAGCTGGTTCTATAATACTGATCAGGGTTACCAGGATGCTTTCGCGCATGAAAGTGCCTTCAGAATGATAGCAAATGAAAATTGGATCGTCGCAGGTTGGCATGATTGTAAAAAGTTACGATGGGCTTACTGGGGAATAGACGGCTATGATGGCTGGGTAAAACAACCGGAATTAGTTATATCCGTATCAGATGATTACGGTGAAACCTGGTCTGAATCAAGATTTATCAATGCCAATCCAAACGATGCAATAGCTGATTCAACATTCCATTATGATGGAAACTATGCTCCTGAATTTGAAGACATGTTACCTGTTTATCTGGCTTTTGGTGAAGAACTTGAAGTACTAAGTAATGAACCCGATAATTACCACGCTAAATTACATATAGGTTTTTTTGATGATAATGATTACGGAGGTGCTGCCGGATCTAGCGAAGGTTCAGGACAACTTAATGGCGGCAAGCTGAGATATGCTGCTCTGGATATCGAGTTCCAGGAGCCATGGATTCCAGGTTTTGAATCAACTGATGATAATACAATTGCACCTGGTATTGCTCATTTAGGACAGAATTATCCAAATCCATTTAATCCAGCATGTGTCGGACGCAGTCCATGCACAACAATTTCTTTCTTCATCGCAGAGAACAGTGAGAACGCAGAGATAAGTATTTACAATATCAAAGGTCAGAAAGTAAAGACTCTTGTGAATAAGAAATTTGATACAGGAGAACATTCTGTTGTCTGGGATGGTCGAGATAAGAATAACAAACTTGTTTCAAGCGGGTTATATTTCTATAAATTACAGGTAGGAAAATTTGAAAAAGTACGGAAGATGATCCTCCTACGCTAACTTCTTCGCAAGAGCTTCGAAGTTCAAGAAAGCTACGGAGGATAAATCCTCCTAAAATAATGACGGACTTGTAAGCCAGAGCTTGTAAGCCAAAGGCTTACTTGCCTGCTGCAAGCAGGGCTTATAAATAAGCCTAAAGCTTATAAATCCTGATGAAGTAACATAAAGCTTTTACCTTGTCGGATGACGTGGTCGCTTTGTGATTTAATATTGAAAAAGGCAGGATAAATAAAATGAAAGAGTTGAATAGTTTTTACAAAATGTGGAGTTCATTGAACACTTTTTAAAAATATAAAATATATTTTTTGGGAGAGTAAAAAATATTGCTTGGTTAACTATCGTTAATAAAGGCTTTCTGAAGTATCAATTCAGGAAGGGATTAATTGTTTAAATTGGCTTACTAATTGCAATGTAAAAGGTTAGTGACAAAGGGGGGAAAATGAAAAAGAGTATTATTTTATTATTTTTATGTTTAATTGTCGTTTATTTAGGAGCAGATGAAATACTTCAGCCTGCACAACAATCAAAAAATTTCGAATTTAAGGAGAAAATTGATTCTAAAATTTCAATTCAAAACAGAGAACAGGATCCACCACCGAATTACTTCTTTATTTTGAATGGGGATGATGATCCAACCACATATTTATATGATTCCTACTATGATTACATGCCTTTCAGTTATAATGGGCATAATATCCGTCTTCAACCTGAAATATCATTACCATATGGATATCCTGCAGGTGGTTTCTATATCAGTTATATGTGTTCTGAGACATCAGCAGTTGAAATGGACAGAAGAGCGTGGAATAGCTATCTTAATCCAGATGCAACTTTAGTTATCAGTTCTGGTACCAATCATTATACTGTAATTAGAGAAGGATTTACTTCAGTTGACATTGATCCTTATACAGGTGACCCATTATTTGTATGGCATTCAGTAGTTGAAGATGATAACAGCTATGACTGTTCCATGACTTATGATAATTTCCATCTAACAGGAGGTACAGGTTACTGGAAACAACCTTTTATTGTTATTGATAATCCTGAGGTTAGTGAAGAGTTAACAGGTCATGATGATAATGAGTTCATCTGGCCTATTGTAATGATAGGTGATTCACCTTTAGAGGATCATAGAAGAGTTCATATATATGGTAACAATTATACAAGCAACCCTGGAGGTGGCTGGGGCTATAACACTTTATATGGATATGCTGATTTTAATGCTGATAGTTTACTATATGAATCGGAATTTGATTGGACTTATCGAACTTTCCCATATTTTGATGATATGCATTATAATGATACTGGTAGATCGAATAAAGATATGCTCGTAAAAGATAATAAAGTAGCGTTCTTCGGGTCATTCACAGATGGAGATTCTTTATTTTGTATGTATAGTGACGACTATGGAGAGAACTTTACACTGTATTCACAGGAATGGTTGTATCCTGTAGAAAATCCTCTCAAGGAAGATGGAACCCCTCAATTTTACGATAATGATGAGATTACACCTTCAGTTATGTTTTTCACTTTGAGTTATGATGGTTCACATTTTAATGGAGCCTTCACTGACAATGATACCAAGATAGTTTGGATGACTCTCATCAATCTCAATAATTTGGAAAATATGGATACAGGTTATTATATGCCTGCATATCAATGGCCGAAAATATTCATGTTTGATATTGATACAGGAACCTTCAGTTTCTATGATATGGATATCCAGGGAGCAGATCCTGCTGATGACCAACCCATGATACCATGGGACCTTGATGAAGATGGCGAAGTTGATGAGTATTATTCTGATGGTAGTGTTTATATTCCATTAAGTATGTCAAGCTGGTTCTATAATACTGATCAAGGTTACCAGGATGCTTTCTTCCATGAAAGTGCTTTCAGAATGGTAGCTAATGAAAATTTGATCGTTGCAGGATGGCATGATTGTAAAAAACTTTATCATGCTTATTTTGGAGAAGAAGGCTATGATGGTTGGATGAAACAACCGGAATTAGTTTTTTCCATATCAGATGATTATGGAGAGACCTGGTCTGATCCGAGATATATTAATGCTAATCCCAATGATGATGTAATTGATGAAGAAAACCATTATGATGGAAACTATGCTCCTGAATTTGAAGACATGTTACCTGTTTATCTTGCTTTTGGTGGAGAACTGGAAGTACTAAGTAATGAACCCGGTAATTACCATGCCAAGTTACATATTGGTTTCTTTGATGATAATGATTATGGCGGAGCCGCCGGTCCTTGCGAAGGTGCTGGACAACTCAATGGCGGCAAGCTGAGATATGCTGCTCTGGATATCGAGTTCCAGGAGCCATGGATTCCAGGTTTTGAATCAATTGATGATAATACAGTTGCACCAGGTATAGCTTATTTAGGACAGAATTTTCCAAATCCATTCAATCCTGAGACTACAATCCAGTACAATTTGAAAGTTCCCGCAGATGTAAAAATAAATATTTACAACATAAGAGGTCAGAAAGTTAAAACACTGGTTAATGAACATAAAAAAGCAGGTGACCATTTTGTAATATGGAACGGAAAGGATATAAACAATAAGTCTGTTTCAAGTGGATTGTATTTCTATACACTTTCAGCAGATAAAAGTAAAACAACTAAGAAAATGATCCTTTTAAGATAGATTAAAGATCATCCAGTTAAGACCCTGAATATAGTAATGAGCGAAGTTGAAGGGTGACTATCCTCCCGGTTCAGCTTCGCTCATCTTGATTTTAGCAGCCCCGAAAAATCGGGGATCAAGCTCCGAACAAGTTAACATGAATTTGAGTTGTTTCATTCTATAACGATTATTTTTTCATTAACGTACAAATAATTGCAAAAATAGATAAAGATAAATAGATTCATAAATTTCGATCATCTTTTAGGTTGAGATAATCCGGCTTCGTCCCGAAAACATTCGGGGCTACGCCGGGACAGGTCCGGCTTCGTCAATACTACGCCGGGACAGTCCGGCTTCGCTGAGCTTCAGGCTTCACTACGTTACGCCCAGACACGACGCCGGGACAAGGGAGGAAAAAATGCAAATCGAAATAAGGAAAATTTTTAAAATTAATATTTTCTTAATTTCTATGATTTTATTTCTACTTATCTGTTTCCCTGGGACAGTATTAGCACAGCAATTCTATGAAGATTGGGAATCAGGACAATGGGGTGATTGGGAGCAAACCGGAACTATACAAACTCCGCCAAGCAGTTGGACTTTTGAAACAGGATACAATTCCATATATTCAGCAGAAACCAGACATTACCAGAGTTTTGGGGGTTGGGGAGGATGGACAGGTCTTTACCATACAATTGACTTCCCTGCAACTTTTCTGGAAGCATATTACTATTTTGATAGAAGTGGTAATCTTGATTTTGCTTTTGAAAAAATAGTTCTTCATTTGTCTGATGAAAAGAAAGTCGAGTATTGGGTTGATACCTATGATTATAATATCCCTGAATCCACTGATGAGATCAAGTATATTGATTGTACTGGGGGAGTTATGACAACCTGGAACATCATTCAAAGAAATATATTAGAAGATATTGCTGAATTTTCTACAGGTGAGGTTATTGCTGTAGAGTATGGCTCATATAGTAGAGGCAATAGTGAAGGTGAATTTTATGGATTAATGAGAGCTGATAATATACTTTTGCAGGCAGAAGAGGATACCACACCTCCAACAGTTGAGCTTTTAATACCTAATGGAGAAGAGAACTGGTTAGTCGGTGATTTATATGAAATTTGCTGGTCAGATAGTGATAACGTGGGAATTTGTGGTGACAGCTTATACTATTCAATAGATGAAGGTTTATCATGGATACCTATTGTCTATCAGACCGGGGATCCACAATCATACTCATGGACAATTCCCAATACACCCTCGGACAATTGTAAGGTAAAGGTCGTTGTATTTGATTGGGGAAATAATTCTGCTTCAGATGAATCGGATGAATGTTTTTCAATTGTGGAAGACACATCACCACCTTCTGTAACTGTCACTTCCCCAAATGGTGGAGAAAGTTGGGGAACATTTGAATGGCACACTATTACCTGGACTGCAGATGATGATGTCGGGGTAGCAGGAGATAGTCTCTTTTATTCTATTAATAATGGAGAAAATTGGATATTTATTGCCGGTCATACAGGCAACCCGCAGAGTTTTTCCTGGCAGGTTCCGGATACTCCATCTGAAGAATGTCTTGTAAAAGTGATAGTATATGATGCCAGTGACAACCTTACTGAAGATATTTCAGATGATAATTTCACTATCTGTTATCAAGAACCTCCTGCAACCACTTATGCTGTAGTAGTAAAGAACTCAACATATCAAGATCCTGAGTGGACTCCGGTTGTTGATACTTTACTTATGAGATATAATGGAACTATATTTACTTATGAAACAAATGTATGGGACGTGCAGACAGGATTGAGTGATTATCATCCAACCCATGTAGGATTTGTATCCAAGCCATTAGATGCATCTCGTACATTTATAAATACTGTTCACCAGTTAATGAGAGCATTAGATGATGATCCATACGGTGACGCAATCTGGGGAATTATAACAGGATATAATGCACAGGATGCACTAGAAATTGCAACAGGACCACTTAGTATGACAATATCTAATGTAATACTTAATGATTGCGGTAGTCTTCTAAATTATGCATATCAGGGTATATACTTTGCATGTCATATATACAATCATATGGAAGTTAAATTTGAGGATGGACATATTGAAACACTATATGGACCTACTGATTGTGTGGATACATTAGTAACACTACTAAACACGAATGAAATTGATTTATTTATGACTGCAGGACATGGCAATCATGATGCGTGGCAGCGTCATTATCCAGGTGCAGGTTTTGAGGGATTTTTCAGATCATCTGCAGGTCAACTCTACGGTGATCCTTACTCTGGTTCTGATGTAGATGTAAACTCTATCAATCCTAAAATTGTATTTAATCCATACACATGTTTAATAGGCAAGATATCAAATATGAATTCAATGGTTCCTGCCTGGTTTCATACTGCCGGGGCATATCAATATACCGGCTACCTGGTAACTATTGGATATTGTTATAACGGCAAAGGAGTTCACGAATATCTCTGGCATGAGCAAGATAAATTCACATATTCCGAAGCTTCCTATCTAAGTAATCAGGCTCTGCTGTTCGATCAAATCAATAATACGCCAGGCGTTGACCAGGGTGATATTTCTTATGAGCGCGATGAGTTTGCATTTTACGGGGATCCGGCAGGTGAAGCAAGATTACAACCTGTTAGAGATCCATTTTATAGCGAAGAATTTTTTGTTACACCAGGACCTGCTGACCGTGACACAATAATGTTCAGGATAACAATAAATGAGGATGGTCACCCCTGGAATTACGGTGGTAACCCTCTATTCGGTTTCCCATCTTTTGATATAATTGAACCGGAGATGCTCTCCACTGATGCACATAACGCAGTGGTAACTGATAATTTTGTCCTGCTAAATGTATGGAATGATGGCGAACCTGACCTGGTAACAGGTGAAACAAGAGAAGTTATTTTCACATGTAATCACATAGTAACTTACGTTGATGAACCTCTAATCCCAGATAATGAAATCGCAAAAGTAATTCTTTATCAGAACTATCCAAATCCATTCAATCCGGAAACAACTATCTCATTTAATCTCACCGCAGAGGAGGCTGAGAACGCAGAGTTAATAATTTATAATATCAAAGGGCAAAGGATTAAACAATTTTCAATTGACAATTGTCAATCTTCAATTGTCTGGGATGGAAAGGACAATAACGGAAAGAGAGTTGGAAGCGGCATTTATTTCTACAAATTAAAAACCGGAGAGTATGAAAAAGTTCGCAAAATGTTACTGATTAAGTATGCTTTGCCCCCGATACGGTCATACTTCCCTACCCCGATACAGTCATTCTTCCTTACGGGGCAGGCGGGGCAAGCACTTCACCATGTTATTCAACATGGTAAACAGTATAAATGATGTTGAAATAATTGGAAATCCGCAGGTGACAATGGCCATTGTCACCTGCTTGATATTATAATGAGAAAGAAAATAGGAAATATTTATGAACTCGATTCGAATTTATAAAACTCGAGTCGGGTTCGATAAAAATCGGAGGGAATATGAAAAAACAAATAAGAACCTGTTTTATACTTTTCTGTATTTTTATTTTTGTGAAAAGTTTCACTCTACCTGTTGATCCTGCAATTAATAACGATATTGGCTATTATGATCAATCAGTTTTTATTGAAACCGCTCATGTCAAATCATCCATTACCAGAGATTCTATTCCACCAACTTTTTCTATCAGTCATACTGAAAATGGAGATGTAACCATACATGTTATTTCCGATGAAGACCTGTTTGTCGGATGGGTGGACGAAAAAGAGATATGGTCTGTA
>JAUXFF010000201.1 GCA_030620155.1 Candidatus Cloacimonadota bacterium
ACCAGGGTGTTGATCTTTTTCCCGGTTTTTCCCTGACCTGCGGTTGAATTTACTATGAATAGCCAGGTATCTACGGTTTTTTTCAGTATTTTTCTAGGATATTTCATAAACTCTCCTCACTTTTAATACTATATTTTTACACGACGTTGTAAGTTCGCTGTTATAGTCAGTAATTCCCATCGGGACGATGGGGTTACTGATTTTCTTTTCACAATGTATCACCATTGTCTCAATGGTTTTTGTTTCCCATCGGGACGATGGGGTTACAACACTAATTTTTTCTTTCATATTTTTTAATTGTTTGGAGTTATTTTCTGTATTTTGTTCTTTTATGAAAGTTCCGTTTTTCTAAGATTAATACAAATTCTCCTTTTGGCAGGTCTTCAGTCATGATAGTAAGTTCTTTTAAGTTTCCATGAAAGAATTTCTCTTCAGGTAGTGTTAATTTGTAAGCGAGTACAACTTTTCTTTTTTCACCTAAGATTTTTACCATGTCTCTTAATAATTGTTTCAACCTGTAAGGAGTTTCCAATAAAATGATATCAAAGTTTTCAGGCATCCTTTTTAATTCTTTAATACGGTTGTCTTTATTTGCAGGCAAAAAACCATAATAGAGAAATTTGTCCATTTTTAAACCGCTGCCCATAAGAGCAGCTAATAGCGAAGATGCACCGGGAACAGGGATAACACGGATATTATATTCATGGCATTTCTTCACTAAATTATTACCTGGATCTGCAAAAAGAGGAGTACCTGCATCACTGATCAAGGCTGCTGTTTCATTACTCTCAATAAGCCTCATTAAAAGTGATTGAGTTTGCTCTTTCTCATTATGTTCATTCAAGAGCTCCAAAGGCTTTTTTATGTTGTAAGATTTCAAAAGTCTTCTTCCGACTTTATATTCTTCGCATATTATGAAATCAACTTGTTTTAGGACATAGAGTGCACGCAAAGTAATATCATCAGGATTGCCTATAGGAGTTGCAACTACAAATAATTTATTTTTTGATGATGTAGACAATTTCACCTCGATAATTTGTTAGGAAATAATGAATAATACCTAAAATGATGAATATGAACATAATGGCAATTCCCAATAAATTTAATTTTGTAAAAAGCTTAATATATTCAGGTTCATATTTCATTTCCAGGAGATGTTTCCCCGGGGGAATGACAATACCCCGCAGGATATAATTCGTTGGATAGATAACAGTATCTACTTTATTAAGATAAGCTTTCCATCCGGATGATAAAGGACAATATATTTCACTGATAGTAAGAAATGATTTAGTGTTCGATTCAATTTCACAGATAATACTCTGAGGATTATATTCTATTATGTTAATTTTACCATCTTCAGGTGCTGTAATACTATCGATCTTTGATTCAACTATAGCAGTCACAGCAGGATTAAATTCAGCTTGATTTAGTCTTTTATATATTTTCTTCTTATCTTTTAGGAATTCAACATTTTCTACAAACCATAACCTCGGCAAGGTCTGGTTATTTTTATAGATCGTTAATTTCTGTTTCAGGTCATAGAAGGCATATTCAAGGTTAGCAAAAGGTAATTTCTTATTGTGGATAAGATATTTTGAATTGAGCATATTTATAATATTCCAGTTTATAGGAACGCGGTTCTGCAATTCGGCATCTAAACAGTATTCTATAATTTCCCTGTATCTTCTCAGGTTTATATTACTTTTCCCTCCGATTGTTTGATTATACATTGCCCAGTGATTTTTAGTAAATTCCTTTCCCAATGGATATGTTCTGAAGATACTTTCGTCTTTTTCTAAAAACTCATCTGCTAAGGTCTTTACAGTATAGGGAACACGATTTTTTAAAGGTATGAGTTCTTTTATGAATGCTGTATTTGAAATTATAAGATTAATTAGAATTATAAGGCAAGTAATAACCAGGTATAAGGATTTGTGGATTTTTTTATAACCCAGAAAAAGAGTTAAACCTAAAATAAAGATTATCGTTAAGAATGATTGAATAAGAAGTTGATTAGGCTCAATTTTTGTTGATATCACACTATAGGATAAAGTTGCTATAAAAACAAGAAAGAGCACAATTATCAGGTACAAAATCAAATTGAAGAAAGTTCTATTATCATATTTGGATTTTATTATGATAAGAGTTAACCCAAAACCGATTATAAAAATTATGAAGAAGTGGAGATAAATATAGAGAATTTTTAGGACATCTAGTTGCATGAAGTCACAGATAGCTAATTTTTTTAATCCAAATAAATAGAAATAAGGATAAACCGAACTCAGGATAGAAATAAAGATTGCAGCAATAAAGAGTAGGGAAAAGATAAGAAACTTTTTAATATTATTGTTTGATATTTCCAAAACCAGAAAAATGAACCAATATATTCCCATAAAAAATATGGTTGCATAGATGATTTGAAATTCAACTTCCTTAAGCAAAAGAGATAAAGACAGTGTTAATAAACCTAATGCCAGTATACTTCTTCTTTCTTTTAGATAATGTATTGAAAATAATACCCAGGGTACAAAACAGATTGCTCTGAATTCGGAATTATAACCCGCTTTTAATAAACCGAGAATATAAAAAGAAAATGGAAGTATTAGTGCACAGGTAAAAGATATTATTGATTCAATCCTTAGAAAGGATAAAAAAACATAGATACCCAAACTTGCTAAGAATAAAAACAGTACTTTCCAGTTTATTAATTTATTTACCAGTAGGATTATTTTATTAACTATTCGATGTTCGATACTAAATGATGATGATAAACACGGGATTCCCGAAAGAATTCTATCATTCCAAAAATTTTTATTGGAAGGGAACGTGCTGTTATTAAAGCAGTTACCGAGTTTTTCAATTTCATTATTTAAGTTGTATTCCGGGACATAATTCAAAAAAGCCATTTTGAAAAAAACAATTGCAATGAGAATGAATAGTAAAATAATAAAAATGAGATGTTGTTTGTCATGTAACAAGTTTTTAATTTCCATTATAGCCCTTTTAAAAGAATCTTTCTTAAATTTATAGAGCTTTAAAATAGGTCAATTAAAAAAAATCTACTGATAAAATCAGAGAAATATAATTAATTTAAAGCTCATTCAATTGATCTATTTTTTTTTAAGCTGCTTTTATTTTTTAATTTTAAATATTGATTTGATAATTATCATAATTTAAAGCAAATAAAAATATTGCCTAAAAAACTGGAAAATCAGAATTAGCGAAAAGAAAGTGGATTAAAATGAATAAATTTAAATTAATCTCAAATTATAAACCGAAAGGTGACCAGCCTGAAGCGATAACCGAGCTTGTCGAAGGGTTAATATCTGGAGATAAGTTTCAAACTTTATTAGGTGTTACAGGTTCCGGGAAAACCTTTACCATCGCAAATGTGATACAACAGGTGAATAAACCAACCCTGGTTTTATCTCATAATAAAACACTTGCTGCACAGCTTTATGGAGAGTTCAAACAATTATTTCCGGAAAATGCGGTCGAATATTTTATAAGTTATTATGATTATTATCAACC
>JAUXFF010000048.1 GCA_030620155.1 Candidatus Cloacimonadota bacterium
ATTCAAAATAAGTTCAGAATTACCATCAGAATCCGGGATATAACGATCAGTTAATTTTCTCACCTTAAGTTGAACCCGGATATTGAATGCAGAAGGTAACATTGCGGATAATGTCTGACCTAGAGTACATTTATAATAATTGCTGATCCATTGAGCCAGATTAAGTAATTCATTTAATATTTTCGGAGATAAATCAACTACCTCTAAAATTTCTTTGTACTTCAATTCAGGATTTATTTCAGTTACCCTATCCCAGACAATGCCGGTAAGAATAGTGTTTTTAAAGGATACAATAACTCTGCAACCTTTTTTTATAACTGCAGAGCTCATGTAAATGAACAGTTGGTCAATTTTTATGGGTAAGGCTATATTATAATAAAACATATTATTAATCATATAAGTATCTCTATACTTCATAACATTTTTTTACACTATCCTTCAGGAACTGAAAAAGAAGCATTTCTATAAAAATAGAAGAAAAAATAATGACTCAGAAATTGCAAGGAAAATATTCAGGATTTCTGGAAAAATTAAATATTTTTATTTTTTTGTTTTCTAAACCCATAAAATCTAAAAAATATTTAATTTTTCAAACAATCATCAATTTCTTAACAACACTAATGTGTGTCAATTATAGCACAAAAAATTGCCAAAACCGGCACATTATTGAAAGAGATTAATTCCTGGCGATAAGCTCTGTTAATAGAACTATACTCCTTAACTTATTATAAAATATACAATTAAATACTTCGTCTTGGCTAAGCCGAAATTATTATGAGTCTGGAATAGGAATTGCTTCTCTATTATAAAATAATGTATATAGGGAATATGGAAAAAAAAGTTGACATAAATTATAAAAAAAGAAAAATTTGATATAAATAAAACATCAACCTAATAAATGAAATATTAATAATTCTTCGAGGAGACGTTATGAGAGTTGTAAAAAGCCTTTTATTTATTCTATTTATAAATATACCAATTGTGGGTTGGACAAATAACTTATTTTTGGAAAACGTGAGTATTGTTGATATTGATACTAATAACAACACAGCAAGTATCGAATTTGATATTAGCTGGGATAATAGTTGGCGTGCAATTAGCGATGCGCAAACAGACCATAGTTCAACCAATTGGGACGCTACCTGGGTTTTTGCCAAATACAGTGTAAGCAGCGGTGATTGGAACCACTGCACCCTTGCAACCAGTGGGCATAGTGCTCCCACAGGTTCTGTTATTGAAAATCCATCTGCCAGCACCGACAACCGCCAAACAGGTGTATTTATTTATCGTAACACCAGTGGATCCGGTTCAAATAATTGGGACAATGTTAAAATTAAATGGAACTATGGTACGGATGGTGTAGCAGACAATGCCAGTGTTGAAATCCGGATATTTGGTATTGAGATGTGTTTTGTACCTGAAGACAGCTATTATTTGGGTGATGCTGTTTCTTTTAAGAGTACTTTTGAAGATACAGATGATAATCCTGTTCTAATAAATACAACTGAAAAAACTGTTAGACAGGATGGAACAAATTCACAAAGTGGAGATGCTACTTTACAAAGTGGAATAAAAGTCGATGGAGACGGAGGAATATGCACTACCGGTACCGGAACAATTGACAATCCTGATTATCCCACTGGATACAAGGCATTTTACTGCATGAAGTATGAAATAACCCAGGAACAATATGTTGATTTTTTGAATACAATTACGTCAAGCCAAGCAGAAACACACTATCGTACTGGGTCTTATCGTCATACAATCTCAGGTTCTCATCCTAATTTTACATGTACACGTCCAGACAGAGCATGTAATTATATTTTTTTAGTGGACGGAATGGCATATTTGGATTGGGCAGGTTTACGACCTATGACAGAGCTTGAATATGAGAAAGCTTGCAGGGGAACATTAAGCGTGGTTGCTGGAGAATATGCCTGGGGTACAACAGGTATTGTTAGTGATAATTCATTAATAATCAGTGGAACTGAAGACGGTACAGAAACAATAACCACAGATGTATCCTCAGGAGCTTGTGTGTATGGGCATAACGCACATTCTGGTGGAGATGGCGGATTAGGACCACTTCGAGTGGGCATATTTGCAGAAAGCGGAACAAATCGTGTATCCTCTGGTGCTACTTTTTACGGTATAATGGAAATGTGTGGTAACCTGTGGGAAAGAATTGTATCTCTTGGCAGCTCAACAGGCAGGGGATTTGAAGGAACACACGGTGATGGAAGCATAGGCAGTAACGGTTATGCTAATATTAGCGACTGGCCAGGATATTCTAGTGGACATAATACAGGTACCTCAGGCTCAGGTTGCCGCGGAGGTTCATGGTACTTTGACACGATTTTTTTTTCCACATCTAACCGTTACAGTGCAGCTTACACAGCACCCACGACCTCCCATACCGGTTTCAGAGGGGTTCGTTCCAAATAGATTTTACCCTTTAATCGTCAGTATTTTAGAGGATTAAAGGGAATTTATAGAAAAATAAAGATACTATGAAAAAAATACTTTTATAGTAAAATTAAAAAAGTTTATGGGGAAAGAATAATGAGAAAAAGAATTTACCTATTAATAACAATTTTAATAGTGTTATCATTTAATTTATACTGTATAAACGATATGTTTCACGGTGGAAGTTACGACGGGTATTCAATGGCTCAAAGCGAGTCTCAGGCATTACCTGTGGTGCTTTCATCATTTACAATAGTTCTAACTTCTCAAAATTATGTACAAATAAACTGGGTTACTCAGTCTGAAACCAATAATATAGGGTGGTTTATCTATCGTTCGGAAACTAATGAGTTAAGTGATGCTTTTCAAATCAATCCAAGTATTATCCTCGGTGCAGGCACCACAACGGAACCTACTGAATATATTTTTGAAGATGAATATGAAATAGAGTCCGGTGAGACTTACTGGTACTGGCTGGAAAGTAGGGAAATTTCAGGTTTTACTGAAATTTATGGTCCGGTTTCATTATTAATTCCGGAAGATGGAGAAGAACCGGATCTACCAGACATTCCCGAGCATTATGGTTTATTCCAGAATTATCCTAACCCGTTCAATCCTGACACAAAGATTAATTTCAACTTAAAAGAGGATTGTTATGTTAATATAAATATTTACAATATCCAGGGTGAGCTTGTAAAAACATTTGTAGATGAATATTTTGAAGCTGGAAATTATAGTATTGCCTGGGATGTAACAAATGAGGAAGGAAATCCAGTAGGAAGTGGGATATACATCTACACAATGAAAGCAGGGAAATATTCTTCCTCGAAGAAAATGGTCCTGTTAAAATGATCTGAGATATGTTTTATTTTCAATAGCCCCGTCCAGCAGCTGCTGGATCGGGGCTTTTTTATTACTAAAAAAGACCTAATAGAAAAAACTGGTTGGATAGAAGATAAATTCAGCAATTACAGCTAATGGAACAAGAAAATTAGATATACGCTTGACATAATAGATATAGAAGATAAAAATATAAAGTATGCTATACAAGAGCTATGAGTTGGGAATTATTATAAAACAAAATCTATAACTATAGGTTTGTTTAGCGCAATAAGGATTCTGCAGAATAGAGTGTTTTACCTCACCTTAATCCTCTCCTAAAAGGAGAGGAAATTTCTCCTTCTCCTTGCAGGAGAACAAGTCTTTAGTCCGGTGAAGACGGATTAACTGTGGGATTGAGTATATTACAAATTACTCAATAACAGCTTCACTTGTCCCGCTTGCCCAGTGAAATCTTTTTCTATATTTCATTCGGGTTAAATCCTTATTCATATAACTGGGAGAGGTTTCTATTTCTATAATGCAGAACACTGTATAATGATAAGAAAAGGAGGTTGAAATGCCAAGTGCATGTGGTTTAGCTTGTGAAGTTTGTTTATTTCCGGAAAAAGGACTTTGTCCTATCAATCGTTGTGTGGCAGGAACCGATCCAAAAGCTCCGGAGAAGCTGGAGAAGTTCAAGGCAGCAGTGGGTCATCCCTGCTTAATACTCGAGTGTGCGATAAATAAGAAGGTAGACCATTGCTTTAGATGCGACGAATTTCCCTGTGAGATTCATTATAAACAGGAGATTTTCAGTAAGAAACTTCTTGATATGATCAAGGACATGCTAGGAAGTGTATAAACAGGTTATGATCAGCATCAGTTGATATAAGCATTGTGGCTCACTACGTTTCATCAAATACATTCAGGACTTTGCATATTAGAATAAATATTAGGTGAAACAGGAATATCCTTCAGGAAATAAGAAAATGAATAATACAATAAAATGTTGTTTAACTCAGATAATGCAGTAGAGGTTTTACTCCTCGTTCCCACGACAGCCATGCGGCATCGCGTGGAGCCCCTGCTTGGGAATGATGCGAGGTTTCCAAGCTGGGAGTAATATACATCACCCTTACAGGCTTGGAAACCAGAAGTTAGGGTGATGGATTAGAAAATTTTTCTGCATTATCTGGGTTCAGCTCAGATGAACCATTAATACAATTTAAAGTTGGGGTTTTTTAGATGGATAGTAACATTAAGATTATTAGTGTAAATTCAGAAAATATCTCGGAATATAAACCTGTATGTTTTATAAATCCAAAAAATGAAGGATATCAAATAAAGCTTGAGTGGTTGAAAAAGACTTTTCCAAAAGGGCTGAAAATTAAGCTATTGTATATGGGAAATGAAAAAAAACCAATTGGTTTTATTGAATATATACCGGGAAAGTATGCGTGGAGAGCGGTTAATGCTTCAGGATATATGTTCATACACTGTATATGGATTTCTCCAAATAGGCACAAAGAAAAAGGATATGGATCTATCCTTGTCAAAGAATGTATTAAAGATGCAGAAAAGTGCGGAAAATATGGTGTTGCTGTGGTTACAAGTGAAGGATCATTCATGGCAGGCAAAGCTCTTTTTTTGAAAAATGGATTCCAGTCTGTGGCTTCAGCCAAACCTTCATTTGAATTGATGGTTAAAACCTTAAAGAAACGTTCCTTACCAAAGTTCAGAGACTGTGAAAAGCAACTGAGCAAATATAAAGGGCTGAATTTTATCTACTCAAATCAATGTCCCTGGGTTGCAAGATCCATTAAAGATCTAAGCAAAACCGTAAAAGAAAAAAGGTTAAAAGTTAAGATAACCGAATTGAAAAGTGCGGAAGAAATTCAAAATGCTCCTTCAATTTATGGCACATTTAATCTGGTATACAACGGTAAACTTTTAGCAGATCATTACATATCAAGTAGAAGATTTCTGAATATAATTGAGAAGGAATTGAAATTGTAAGTTAACTACGTCGCGACTCTGCTCATACGCTTAAGCTCCTACTTCATTGCATTCGCTCATTCAAAGTGTTTTTCCCTTCTTAAATGGAAATCTGATTTAAACAATTCTTGACATTCCTTAAACCTGAAACAGCTTTTCAGGTGGTCATTCACCAGTCCAGTCGCCTGCAGGTGGGAATAGATAATGATGGATCCCAGGAATTTGAAGCCACGCTTTTTCATATCTTTACTGATACGATCTGAAAGTTCAGTTCGAGCTGGAATTTGAGAAATTTCTGTCCAGCGATTCACAACAGGTTTTCTACTCACGAAATCCCACAAATAATCACAGAAACTTCCGAACTCTTTTTGCAATTCCAGAAAGCATTGAGCGTTATTAATGGAAGCTTCAATCTTTCTCCGGTTGCGAATGATGCCAGCGTTATGCATCAACTCTTCGACTTTTACTTCATCATAAGCAGCTACTTTTTTCGGATCGAAATTATCATAAGCCTGGCGAAAGTTCTCACGTTTCTTCAGAATTGTATGCCAGCTTAAGCCTGCCTGGGCAGATTCAAGCACCAGGAATTCAAACTGTTTGCGATCATCAAAGACCGGAACTCCCCATTCTTCATCGTGATAACGAATATACAGGTCATCGGCTGTTCCCCAGGGGCATCGGTTCATAAAATCGCTTCTTTATAGTTATAAAATTCTTCCATAATCTCATTAAAACCATACGCTAATTCAGTATTCCATATTTCTTGCCTTGTGAACCACTTCAAGCACTGTCCTTCCATCAACTTGATCTTGTTTATATCCAGGTTAGCATGTTTCCAAAAAGTGTATTCAATACGATCGTCAAACTCTTTTACACATAATAGCTGAAACTTCTTCAAATCAAGGTCCATCTCTTCTTTCATTTCACGGATAATGCATTTTTCCGGAGTTTCATCTGCTTCTACGTGACCACCCGGAACATCCCACATATTAGGAAAGGGTATATCAGATTTATCATCCCGCAGAAAAAGAAGGACCTGCTGTTTATCGTTTACGAAAATTATACTGGCACCAAGGCGTTTCATACTTTAAAAACTATTTATTCCTCTTAATTGATATAAACTCAGTATCATCGCAAGTTATTTTAAGTCGTATCTGCCAGAACTTACTTTCTCCCTGGAAGATAACATAGCTATCTTCCATTTTAACAACGCTATATTTCGTTTTTATAAAAGAGAACGGATTCTCAGATGATAATTGAGATTTTGATATCCATCCATCCATTAATCCTTTAAAACTCTTACCTCCACCTCCATGCGCTTTGGGTGTTTTATAATATGCTTTGCTTTGAGCAGCAATATTCATAAGTGTTGAAGTGATTTCAAGTTTATTTTCTTTTTTTGTCGATCTTAATTTATCATCTAATTCGATTAGCTCGGTAAATGTTAATGGTTTCGAGTTATAAAATGGGATTTTTTGTACATTCAATTCCAGGCTTTTTGCAAGTTTTGTTTTTGGATAATCTATTATAATCGTTTTTATTTTCAGCATTGCTTGAACTGAGATACTATCTTCATTTGTTGAGATACTCAATAAGTTACAGGCTTCATCAAATAAAATTTGAGCTTTCTCATTTTTTATTAAATCCTTATTTAATTCTAAAATTTCATAATATGTCAGAAATCCATAATCATTAACGAATAATTTCTTTTCCTCTGACTCAATACTTTTAGCTAATTTTGAATCGGGGAATTTCGATAAAATAATATTAAGTTTTATAATCGCTTCTTCAGGTAAGCTGTCAATGTTGGTGTGTTCTTTAAACACTGTTACTGCTTCGTTAAAAAGAATTTCTTCTTCTTTTTGTTTATTGGAACAACTTATAAAAAATATTAACGAAATTATAAGAATCAAATTTTTCATATAACCATCTCCTATTATTCTTTTTGTTTTTCCCGCAGGAAAAGCAGAACCTGTTTCTTATCGTTTACAAAAATTATGCTTGTGCCTTTGCGTTTCATTTTACTCCATCACAATCATTTTTGGTCTTGTAACTCCTGCCCGAATTTGTGTATGACCGTTAATGTAGATAAGATTCCCATTATGTTCCTGGAAGAATTTATGATAGTCTTTATCCATTTCAAAATCGCCAAAGCCTTCAGTTAAAATCAGAGGGAAAGGAATATTTTCATTTCCGGTAAGGGCAACTCCTATCTCTTCTCCCGTAAATTGAATAAGATCTGAATTATCTATAGAAGCTGCTACTACACCTTTAACTTTTTGTTTCTCTGCTTTTTGCAAGAAATCGACATTTATTTTGGAAGGAATTACTACTATATCTTCTTCATTACAACCTTCGATATATTTGGAATCCTCAAGATTTTTCAGATTGCCCCAGGCTTCGGAGCCAAAACCTATAATTCCCATAAGAGTAGAACCTTCATAAGAAATTATGGCAGAATAACCCGGTTCGATCTCATTAATCTTGCCTTTTATCCCAGCATACCGTAAATAAGGATCTTTATCGTATTGAATAGTTACGATTCCTTTCTCTGAATCAATTTTTTTAATAGTTCCAGTGGTTGGAACTGGAACCATCATAGGATGTTTACCACCTTGAATATCTATCATCCGAACAGCTAAAGATTCTCCTGCATAAACGAAATCACCAATATTCTTTTTCATATATCTGGTTATCATTTTTGGTTTTATATTGAGCTTTTTGGCGATATTTACTGTTTTAGGTTTAGTGGAATAATCCTGAATCTCTCGCATGATGATAGTCCCTGAATCGTAATTTATTTTTTCTACTTTTCCTCTAACTGGAGATTCGAAATAATAATGCTGGAATTGTATTTCCTGGATAAAGGTTCTATCTCCGATCTCAGCTATTCGCTGTCCGAATCTGACCTCTTCTCCCTCTTTTATTTTTAATGATTTTTTAATATTATCACTATTCAAATGCAGATAGGTTTTATCAAAAAGAGAAATTACATAAACTTTTGGCGGATCATAACGATTTTCACCAACAATAGTATCAGATGTGACGGAGTCTCCTTCTTTCACTAAAATATTCCCTTTGTAGGGAAGTTCTGCTTTGTGTGTTTGGATTCCCCTTTCTATCGGCTTCTTTTGGATAAAGGATTTGAAACCAGGTTCTATGGGTTTGGGATTTTTCGTAAATTTATAAAGACTAAGAGCTTTGTTCTCGACTTTGAAATCGGGATTTATGCCAGCATCAATATAAATTGGAAGTTCGGATTCAAAGGTGAAGTTCCTGTTTTCTGCGTTCAGGTAAAATCCTTTCTCAAGATAAATGCTGATTTTCCTAACTTTCCCTGTTTTATTTGGAATATATTTAACATCACCTACTTTTATCTCCCTGGGTTTGTCATTAATTACCAGTTTCATTATTTTTTCATTTTCTCTCCATCTTTTATTCATAGGACGTATCACAAGTCCGATCTTTTCGAAGCATTCTTCAGTTAGAAGCCTGGTTGCCAGTTTTTCATCGACAGCACTGAGTTTTCCCAAATGAGGAGAGATGAAATGTTTGTCTTTCCAGATTTCTGTTATCCCTTCCGGTTTGAAACCATTATATATTATTGCCAGTGTCTGTTGGTTTTTATCATTATGAGCCAGGATACCCCCGGAACCGATAAGAATATTGATATCATATATATGAAATCGCTTTTTTTCAAGAGTTTTTTCAAAATAAAATGCTTCGGTGATCTTTTCCAAATCTTTGTGAATTTTCTTTATTTTATCAAGAAATCCAATTTGCTTTGTATTGAAATTCATATCCATATGCTGTTTTTTGGACATACAAATCGCTTCTCTGGCAATAGCATGTTCAATGGCATTTTGATAAGAGTCGGTAGGGATATAAGTTGGATACAGCATTTTATTTGCAATATAATTCAGAACATAATTTTTCCCAAAATCATCAGGAAGCCATTTTTTGATATTATCGTATCCGCTGTCTTTAAGCACATTGGAAATGCTGTAACTCATACCGTAATTAGCACTTACCGTTCTGAAATATTCTCCTAATATATTGGAAAAAATGTCCGTTGTAGCTCCCCCGATATCTACAGCCATTACATTTTCATCAAGCTGCTCACTGATAAGTTGCAGGGAACTTATAACACCCATTGGAGTAGGAATGATATCATCACCCACACTTTTCTTTAACAGGGAATAACCGGGAGCTTGTTCCATTACATTATCCATAAATAATTTGTGTATCTTTTCCCTTGCAGGTTGAAGATTTTCTTCCGTTAATGTGGGTCTAAGATTAGGAACAATATAAAGATCGAATTTTTTCTGGAATAATCCTGCTATGAACTGACGTGCGTCTTTATTTCCTGCAAAAACCAGAGGGATCTCTTTTTTATCACCGAATTTAGGTTTTGGATTTGCCAGTTGCAGTATTTCCCCCAGTCTTAAAATTGAAGCTACTGCACCTCCATCAACTCCACCGCACATTAAAATGATATCCGGATGAAGGATCCCCATTTCCTGCATTTGTTCGAGACTGCTTCGTTTATCATCGATTGCAAAAGTATCGAGGATCACACCACCTGCTCCAAAAGCAGTTCTCTTCCCACTACTGGCAGAATCGAACAGGGTTAGACCTATTACAAGAATCTGAAGTCCTCCTCCGGCACTGCTGGTAGAGATGTATAGGATGTTATCAGGGAATTTCAATTGAGTCTGGCTGGCATCTGAAGTAAGTAAAGTTGTGTTTGCATCCTTTTCAATTTTTTTGATTGCTTCAAAGACCCCGATGTTAACATTTTCAACAGGTTTTTCAACAGTAGTAGCAGCATGTTGTAATGACTTTATGACAAAGTTATTATTTTCCTTTTGCAGCAGCAAAGCTTTTGTAGTTGTGCTTCCTACATCGGTTATGATTATTTTATCCCGGGAGAGAATTAACTTTTCTTTTTGTGCCCAGTATGGAATTTTAGATACATTCTCAACAGCCATCTTTTCCGCTTCTTCTTCTGAAACAGCCATTTTGTCTATTAAGGATTGTTTTGTTTCATTTATGATTTGTGACAATCTTTTCCTGTATCCGAATTCATCAGTACAGGTTTTGCAATAAGGACTTCCTATCTCTCCTCCGGCAAAATCTTCTGCATATTTCATTACTTTACCGCAACTTTGGCAGATGTATGCTTTTTGCATCATTCCTCCTTTCTTTTCAGCATTTCAGCATTTTAGCATTTCAGCATTTTAGCAATTCAGCATTTTAGCATTTCAGCAATTCAGCATTTCAGCATTTCAGCATTTTAGCATTTTAGCATTTCAGCAATTCAGCATTTCAGCATTTTAGCATTTTAGCATTTCAGCATTTCAGCATTTTAACTGACTGTCGATCATTAAACCTTACGAACTCCGGCAGCTGCGAAGGTATCGATTAACCTTCCGAACGGATGTAATCCTTCGGAACGGTAAAAGTAGGCTGTTACTGTTAACCGTTGCGAAGGTTTCGTAAACTCAACCGTTCGCAAGGTTTCGTTTCCTTTTTAATCACGGAAATTCTACTCCAAATTCATTCCCAATTCATTCCCAATTCATTCATCAGAAACGACCATGTATCTGCTGCCTGCTCTATATGCATCGAAAGGGTTGTTCCCCCGCCATGACCTGAATCTTTCCTAACCAAAAGCAGGATTGGATTCCCATTCGGGTTTGCTTCCTGTAACCTGGCAACCATCTTGCGAGCATGCAAAGGATCAACACGAGCATCGTTCTCTCCTGCAGTAAAAATGATTGCAGGATAATCCGTATAATTTATCACATTGTGATACGGAGAGTATTTATATAGATATTTAAACTGCTCAGGATCTTCAGCACTACCATATTCTTCAATCCAGAACCTTGCAGGACCGAACTTATGATATCGAATCATATCAAGAAGAGGAACTGCGCAGTTTACAACTTTAAATAATTCAGGTCTTTGAACTGTTACAGCTCCGACCAGAAGACCCCCATTGCTACCACCGCTGATTGCCAGTTTTTCAGGATTTGTATATTTATTTTCTATGAGCCATTCTGCTGCTGCTGTAAAATCATCAAAAACATTTTGTCTTTTTTCTTTTTTCCCTGCTTCGTGCCACTTTTTACCATATTCTCCGCCTCCGCGAAGATTGGGAATTGCCAGCATCCCACCAGCTTCCAACCAGACAATACGAGAGGTAGAAAAAGAAGGAGTTCGTGATACATTAAAACCGCCATAACCGGAGAGAAGACAGGGATTTTCCCCATTCTTATTCATATCTTTCCTGTGTATGATAAACATGGAAACAGGTGTTCCGTCCTTAGATTCATACCAGACCTGTTCTGAAGTATAATTTTCCACATCAATATCAAGTGGGAATTCCTTATAAAGTTTTAATTTATCGCTTTCAAAATCATATTTGAAAATTGTTGATGGATATGTGAACGAGCAAAAATTCACCCAGATATCATTTTGCGACCAATAACCGCTTACAGATCCTGTTCCCAGGGTTGGGAAGGGTAAATCTCTTATATATTCTCCATCGAGATTATATATCTTAACTAAAGAATAGGCATTATGCTGATATACCACATAAATATAACCTGCAACTGAGGAAAAATACCATAACCTGTCTTTGGTTTCAGGTAAAAATTCATTCCAATATTCTCGTCCGGGATGGTTAACATCAGTTATATACATTTTATACATTGGAGCATCTTTATCGGTTTTAATCAGAATTTTATCATTTATTATTTCTACAGAATAAGAAGCATCAAAACCAGTGGCAATGGGAATCATTTCTTTTTCTTTAAGTTGTTTGAAATAAATCTCATTCTTTTGGAAAAGACCTCGATAAAAAACAATATATTTTCCGCATTCGGTAATCCAGACCCCATGAGATATTTCCTTTTTATCTTCGCTGTAATATATCTTTTCATCTTCATCTGCCGAAGTTCCCAGCTTGTGAAAGTAAATCGAACGCCAGTAATTCTCTTCTCCTTCAGGTACTTCGCCTTTTAACGGACAAGCTGAATAATATAAACCTGAGTTATCCGGTAGCCAGGATGTAACATATTGTTTCCGACCTCTCAAGGTATCGGGTAAGATTTTTTTTGTTTCAATTTCCATGATCCTGACGTGTGGATTCTCATCTCCACCTACTGTTTTTCCAAAAGCATAATATCTGCCATCGCGGGAGGATCTTGTTCCATATAACGATTCTTTAGGATCCCACAAATTCGGATCAATCAAGACTTCAAATTCTGCATCTTCATTTTCTTTTGTAAGAACACGCCATTTTTCATCATCTTTCTGCTTTTCCCTTAAGAATATTCTATCTCCGTTTAACACTTTACTCGGTGTTCCGACATCATCATAATGCCATAGTTCATTGAATTTATTGATTAGATATTCTCTTTGTGGAAGGTTATCCAGGATCGACCTTGTAAATTTCTCCTGCTCTTCTTCCCATTTGATAACTTTCGGGTCTTCCCCATCTTCAAGCCAGCGGTAATCGTCTTTAATCACTATGTTATGAAGCGTATCTTCTACTGCGATCCTGGGTGTGTCAGGATATTTCATCTGAGCGAATACATTTTGAGATATGAGATTTAGAAGTAATATTGATATTAATAGATGAATCTTTTTCATATAGATTTCCTTTTATTTATTATTGCCTTTCAAACACCATTTAACCGCTTTTTTCATCAAATCCCAGTCTGAGCCATAGTCATTATTTTCTTTAATTGCAGGTAATCCATCCCGCTCGCTGTCTTCTTCAAATTCCGGGTGAGTTCCGATAATGAAGACTCTGCCTTTTCCATATTCGAAAGCTGCGATTGAGGGTTGTTCATTAATTTCGTAAACACCTAAAATATCTATTTCAGCACCTTCATTTACAAGGAACATCGGACCATAACAATAACAAATCCAGGTTGTATCAGGTTCTGTCTGTGTGATTGGATGTGATGTATTTACTATGTTTGTTTTACACATTGTACAGCGGGGGAAAGGAGCAATTTCATCGATCGGACCCTGAGTTGTACCCGGAAATATTTTTAAGGAGTTCATAGGAAGCTGATTTCCCTGCCAGAAAACTTTTTCTCCGGTGAAATAAGCTCCACCACAAATCCCGATATATCCTCCGCCATCACAAATAAAATCTCTTATTTTATCTAATCCTTCCAACGAAATATACTGAGCATATTGGTACATATCACCACCGGGAAAGCAAATAATATTGAATCTGTTAAGATTGTTATTGTTAATGGAATCAGCTTTTATTAATGTAACATTATAGTTCATCCATTCAAACATTCTGGTTGTAGCCAGGATACACCCGTCATCAGCTCCATTATCAGAATAAAGTGCAATATTGATAACACTATTCTGAGCTTGCAGAAAATAAATTGCAAAAATGAATACACTTATTAATAATATCCGGTTTTTTAAGGAATTCATAGGTTACTTCCTGGATTTACAGAATTAACTTTTTAAAAGTTTTTATTATGGATGATTTGAATTTTTTAATTACACTTCCTTCTTTAACAAAGATAGGTTTTAAACTAAGGTAGTAGTTTATTGTTCCGAATAAGAATATTATTGCGGAAGTTACATCAATATCTCTATATCTTTTTTCCTTTATTCCCGATTCTATTGCTTTGTGGAAATGATTGCGAATTATTGAATCTCTAAAGAGAATTTTTCTTCGTAATTTGTCCGAATAGAAAGGAAGTTCTCTCGCCAGAACGACAAATAAATCTTCCTCTTTCTGAAGAAGATTCAAATATTGGGAAAGTAGTCGCTCTAAATTGTAATCTTTAGATATCAATTTAAAAATATTAGTATTGATGGATTCTAATTCCTTATCGAGGATTTCTATAATTAAAGTTTCTTTGTTTTTGAAATGAAGAAACAGTGTACCATGCGCAATTTCCGCTTTTTTAGAAATCTCTGAAGTTGTAGTATCTAAAAATCCCTTTTTTATAAACTCTTTTTTAGCGACCTGCAATATTAATTCCCGTGTTTTTTTCTTTTGAATTTGTCTTTTATTCATAATAATTTCCCCTCAATGAGCAATCAGTCACCGAGTTAATTGTCAGCCAAAAATTTGTCAACCTTTTTCTTGAATCACGATACAATTAAAGTATAAACTCAGATAATGCAGTAGAGGTTTAATAAAGTATTCTGGTTACCAAGCCTTTAGCATACTGTATAGTGTGCCCAGCTTGGGAACCTTTTTCATCTTATTATTAACCTATGTGTATCCAAGCTGGGAGTAATATACATCACCCTTACAGGCTTGGATACAAGAGTAAAGGGTGATGTGTTAGTCCCAAAAGCATTCGGGATCTGCATATCATAAAGATATTCAGAAACAATTTTA
>JAUXFF010000043.1 GCA_030620155.1 Candidatus Cloacimonadota bacterium
TGGGTAAAAAATAGCAATCCTGAGTTGGTTTATATAAAATGTGAATAAATCCGGGATATGAACAATGTTGAAAATAAATGTTGCTCAATATGAAGAAGTGGTTTCTGGGACAGCCCCATGAAGAAAAAACAAAAATCCAAACCGCAACGCGGTGACATAAATTAATCCGATATGAAATGTATCGTTTTCAATAAAAACCCTGAAAGGGTTAAATGAGCTAAAAACAATACAATACACATACACATTTAATTAGCAGAAAATTTTATTACAGTTTTTGCTTTATCCTTCTTAAAAAATACTGCAATCTCTTCATTCTCAAGAACTTTTTTACGGAAATCCTGTGAGTCTGGAATGAAAAAAATCGCTTTTTTTAGTTCTTCAGATCTGAATTTCTGATTATTAAAATTAATAACACCTTTTTCTGAAAATCCTTTTATATATTTGAAACCTGTTTCTTTTGCAAGTCTGGTATTTTCTGTTCTTAGAAATTCAGGATAAAAGTGTGATTTAGCGATCTTACACCAGTCCCACCTGAGACAATCAAATAGATATTCTTTATGTTCTTTAAAATATTTTTTTATGTAATTTTTAAGAAGCACAGCATTTTTAATCCAATTTTTTATAGGATTATCCTCATTTTCATTTTTAGTAAATTCGTCAAATTTATAGAAGAAATCAAATGAAGATTCATGTAATTCGATTAGTTTATTCAGGGATTTTGTGAATTTTTGTGAATTGTAAAAAATATTCAGCCATTTCTCGATTTTTTTAAGTTTCTTCATTTCAGAAAATGAAAGCCATTTTGTTTGTAAAATTTCATAGGGAGCTGAATTTAAAAATTTCATTCCATATTCTTTGGTTTTTTGCTCTATTAAAGTCCCATGTAGAATTTTCAGGAAACCGAATTGGAAATGATCTGCTTGAAGTACAAATATCTCATTAAAGGAAAAAATCATACTGGAAAAATCTTCATAGGGTAAACCTGCAATCAGGTCTACATGAATGTGTATATTTTGGAGTTTGATTAACCTGATAATTTTTTGTTTAGTCTCTTCCCAATCAGTATAACGATTTATTTCTTTGAGAGTTAGAGGGTTAACAGATTGAATCCCTATTTCAAACTGGAACAAATCTTTTGGACATTTTTCCAATATCTCAAAATCTTTATTTGTTAAAAGCCCGGGATGTATTTCGAAATGAAATTTTATTCTTGGATTTTTTTCAATCAGATAAATCCAAATTATTCTGGAAAATTCCGGAAGTGCATTAAAAGTTCGATCAACAAACTTAACAATTTTTATATTTTGAAAAATTAAAAAATCCAATTCTTTCTTTACATCTTCCATATCTCTAAATTCAAGTTTCTGTTCTTTCCTGGAAGATAAGCAATAACTGCATTTAAAGGGGCATCCACGACTGCTCTCGTAATAAATATATTTGTGCACAAGATTTTTAAAGTCAGATTCCAGGTAAGGGAATTTAATAGCTGAGAAATGTGGATTAGGCTTGTGTATTATTTTTTGAGAAACACTTAGATTATTTTCCAATAAATATCTGAAACCTGTTTCCCCTGAATTTATAATTATAAAATCTATTTCAGGGAACTTTTCTAACCAGTTTTCCGGATTATAACTTACTTCCGGACCACCTAAAATTATCTTAACTGATGGTAAAACTTTTTTTAGTTCAGGTAAGATGATTTTAATTAATTCAGTATTCCAGATATAAACAGAAATCGCAATTGCAAATGGATGCACTTCTTCAATTTCAGCCAGGATTTCAAGTATATTTAGATTTATAGAAAATTCTTTAATTATTATTTCATAAGGCAGGTCTAAAGAGTTATTTCTTAAATATCTGACAGCTAGATTGGTATGAGTATACCTGGCGTTTATTCCAATAAGAAGCAGTCTTCTCATAATGCTATTAATAGGAAAACATTTCCTTTGCTTTTTCCAGGTCCTGTGGGAAATCTATTTCTATACAAGGGATATTATCCGTAGGAACTGCAACGATATAACAATCTTTAACTAGCAAATTCACGGCAAATTCAAAGTAATTATTTTCTTGTCCTGTATCTACACCATATTGCAGATACTCCGCAAATTTGTTCAGTATTTTATAGTTAAATTTGCCAATACCGATGAATTCACCGGCACATTTCCGAAAATCCAGGTTTTTACTTATTTCAAGAATTCGCTTATTTTTATCAATTATCATTTTCACTTCTTCTTCACCACATTGTTTGGTTTCTAAAAGAAGCTGTGAATATTCTGATTTTTCAGAGATTTTTTTTAGAAGTTCACTTTTGAATAGGACATCTGCATTAAAATAAATAAAATCATCATCAAAAAATTTCCTTGCTAACCAGAGAGAATAGAGAGTGTTGGTTTTATAATATATCGGGTTTTCTACGAATTTTACCTGTTCTGGGGTTATTTTTTCCAAAATATGTTCCTGTAAAAGTTCTTTATTATACCCCAAGACAAAGACAAAATCTTTTATTCCAACATCCAGGCAGCTTTCTATTTGATGATGGATGATCGAGTTCTTTCCGATTTTGATCATACTTTTGGGAATGTTACCGGATACTTCCTGTAATCTTTTACCCATTCCTGCAGCTAAAATTATTGCTTTCATAAATTTTCCTCAATTAATTTATATTTTTTTCTCTAACATAAACATTAGGTCAATATTTTTCTTTTTTTTAATAAGATTTGCGAAATTAAGAAGCAGTTGTCTTTCTGATTCTGCAGCTACCGGATTCTATGAAAACTTTCTTGAAGAATCAACCTGAGCTGGACAAGTTCTTATTATAAACGTAGAATTTTCGTTAGTAAAATATTCGTTAAATAGTAAAGCAGGATGAAAAAAGTTTAATTTTGTATATTTTTTAAAAAAAAATTACTTGTAAGAATAATATAAAAAAACAATTTGCACTCAGGTTATAAAACCTTATTTTCTTCTAAAAAAATGGAGGGAAAATGAATCCTGAAAATTCAAGTACAAAAAAAAAACAATCTGAAGAATTAAGACTTAAGGAAAATTTAGACAGGATCAAGTATAAGCTTATAGTTATCAGTGGTAAAGGTGGAGTAGGTAAAAGTACTGTAGCTGTAAATGTTGCTTTCGGATTAGCTGCCCAAGGGAAAAAAGTTGGTTTACTGGATGTTGATATACATGGTCCGTCTATTGCAAAAATGCTTGGTATTGAGGGGAAAGCTCTGGAAATATCCCCGACTGGAAAATATGCTATGCCTGTAAAAGTGAATGAAAATCTTTATGCAATGACAATAGCATCTTTAATAAAAAATCCTGATGAACCTGTAATATGGAGAGGACCTCTGAAAATGGGAGCAATTAAACAGTTTTTGCAGGATATTCGTTGGCCTGAACTTGATTATCTTATTGTTGATTCTCCTCCCGGTACTGGAGATGAACCTTTAAGTGTAATTCAAATACTTAAAAAAGTTGATGGTTCTCTTATTGTATCAACACCCCAGGATTTAGCCTTGTTGGATGTAAGAAAAACTATAAAATTCAGTCAAAAAATGAATGTTCCTATAATTGGTTTAATTGAAAATATGAGTACCTTTGTCTGTCCTCATTGCGGTAAAGAAATTAATATTTTCAAGGGATTTGGAGTGAAAAAAGCAGCAAGGGATTTTAACATAGATGTCATAGGTAAAATACCTATCGACATTAATATTGCTGAGAGTGGCGATAAAGGGAAATCTTTTCTTTCAGAATCCAAGAATAAAATAATAACACAAAGATTCAATGAAATAATAAATAGTATCACAGAAAAATTAGAAAAGTAAGCTTAAGAAAAGATAATAATGGCGATACTAAACAGTGTCGTCTATTGTTTTTATCAAATACAATTAATATATAATCACTTTCTTGACAGGGAAATATATAAGAAATAAATAGGTCAATTCCATTATAAGGAGATTATTATGATAATAGACTCCAGGTATGAAGTAATAGAAGAGCTTGGTTCAGGAGTATGGGCTATTGTTTATAAAGTAAAAGACATCCGTACAAATAAGATCCATGCTCTCAAACTTTTCCAGAAAATCAATGCAACCAGCCTTTATGAAAAATTCTCTCCTGAGAATATGCATCATATTACTAAAATCCAACATCCTAATCTTATTCATGTTTCTAATTTCGGGAATTTTGGTGAGCATATATATTATCTCAGTGACTATTGCCAGGGTAAAACTCTTGCGAATTTTAAATTAAAAGCATCGAATCTGGAACTTTTGTATGATATAATTGTTCAAATCTGTTATGGGTTGAATGCTCTTCACAGCCAGAATATAATTCATAAGGACCTTAAACCTGCTAATGTTGTTTATACAATCAAAGATAACAAACCTGAAGTTAAGATCATGGATTATGGTTTTACAAAAATTGATGTTGAAAAGAGTCAACAGAAAATAAGTAGTACATTACCCTATATAGCTCCTGAAATATATTTAGACCAAACTCCGGTTTATCAGAGTGATTTCTATTCTTTAGGAGTTATACTATATAAAATTACTACCGGCATTTTACCTTATACTGTTGAGCAGATATCCGGCTTTATTGCAGGAGATAGTTATAATCTATTCCCAAAATTTCCCCGGGAGTTAAATCCTGACATCCCTGAAGGATTAGAAAAACTAACCTTAAAATTATTGGAAAAAACCCCGGAGGATAGATTTGAAAATAATGAAAGTATAATTTCATATATAAATCAAATTCAGATTAAACAATATCCTTTTTCCCAAAAATGGTCTATTGTTAATAACATAAAATTTAGTGATTATATTGTCAGAGAAGATTATTCGCATCAATTACTGGAATATGTTCCATTGGTTGAACAAGGGAATGGAAAGATAATTGTTTTAAATGCCGGTACTGGTCTTGGAAAATCGAATATCCTTGCTTTATTCCGTTATCATCTTCTTACTGATAAATATTTTATTTTTGATTATAAATGCAGTCCAAAGCAAAAAGATCCTTTTTTTGCGTTAATTAAAGAATTTCATCAATATATTGCAAGTAGCGAAAAACTTAAAACGGACATTTCTAAAATCTCAAAAAAATTAAAGGAATATCTTTTCGGTTCCGAAGATGCTGCATCAGTTACAGCTCAAGATGAAGAAGAATTATCAATTGATTTTCAATCAGCTTCAAATTTTATTTTCCACCTTTCAGAAGAAAAACCACTGATTTTTATGATTCGTTCTTTGCAATATGTAGAAAAAGAAGTTATTGATTTCGTTAATTTTATTTCAAAAGATATAATTAACCGACCAATCCTTATCATTTTAAGTGTTAATGATCCCAGAAAAATAGAAGGTCTTATTCATCCTGTTCAAATTAAAATTGAAGCTCTAAATTTTGAACAAACTACAAAATATGTAACAAGACTTTTGAAACAAACTCCTCCTGATGATTTTTTAGAAAAACTGTGGAAAAGATCAAACGGAAACCCGCTATTTATTGAGCAAATATTAATAGACCTTACAGATAAAAGGAAAATCTGGAGATTCAATAAATTTGAATTCAACTATAATTTAGATTTTTACAGAATTCCGGATGAGATTAAACATTCCATTTATCTCCGTATGGCTCATTTATCTGAAAAAAGCTATAGAATTATTCAAAAACTTGCCTCAATACATACTCCCCTTTCAAAGAATCTAATAAAATTTGTATTGGATATATCAGATAAGGAACTTTTTTTCCTTCTAAAAGATGGACTAAACAACGAGATTTTATTGAAAAAAGATGAATTTCACTATTTCACCTTCAAGGAAGTTGTTACTCGTTTTAATAAAGAGAGTTCCCATAAAGATAAAGTAGAAATATCCAGGAAAATTCTGCTATATTTTGATGATAAAGTTATCACTATTATTTCAATGCTAAAAGGTATTATTAAACATGCATATTTTGTCAAAGACTATAAAGCAGTTAGGAAATACAGATTGCTGTTAGTGGATCTGTACATGGAGCAGGATAAACAGGAAAAAGCTTTTGATGAAATATGTACAATCGTGGAATTAGATTTTTCAGAAAAATTTAAGATTAAAAAAGACGATTTATCAAAAGATTTATTTCAGCTAGTTAATAAATCAGAATGGTCATTAATCTCAAAAACATCTGATCGTTTGAAAAAATATATTTATTCGATGCCAGATATATCTGAAAAACATATTGTAATGGGCGTTTTTTATTTACTTAGTGAAAAATATAACATCTCATTATCAAGATTTAAAAAAGCATTAAAACTGGCAGTTAACGACTTCCAGAAAATTTTTGTGCTACTCAAAATGGGAGAAATATTTTCTTCTCAGCATAATTTTGTTAAGTTGGATGAATGTCTTGAAGAATTGGAAAAATTTGATTTAAAGGACAATTTTAAGATTTCATTTATCGGACTTAAAGCATTAAACATAGGACTTACGGGAAAGATTGATGAAGCTATTAGTTTAATAGAAGATTATATTCCAACTATAAAAACAAGGAATGATGATAATTATTTTATCAAATTGGGTGCTTTACATAACAATCTGGCGTTTTTGTATCACCGTAAAAAATTTCTTGATGAAGCTGACAAGAATTTCCAGATAACAAAGAATGTCTGGGAAAAATCAAATTATATCCGCAAATTAGGAGTAGTATACAATAATATAGGAGATGTTGCCCTTATTCAAGGTGATACAAAAACAGCTCTTGAATATTTTGATAAAGCTATAAAAATCTGTAAAAAAACCGATAGTAAAAAAATAATGGTTTTAAGTTTACTCAACTTCGGAGAAACCTATATAAAATTAGGAAAGTTTTTACTAGCTGAAAACTATCTTAATCAAGCTTTAGAAGCATCTCTAAGTTTTGAAAATAGACCGTTTTATGATTCTATCATTAATAACCTGGCCATTTCCAGGAGTAAAGTAAATAACTTTAGCTATTATCTTAATTTTATTAAAGATAATTTCCCTGAGATCATTAAAGACCATATTGAGAAAATTAATCCCTTAACAAAAACCTATTTTTACTTTTTATATAATTTAGGTAATTATGATACTATAGAGAAATTATTGAAGAAATATAAAAATATGTTCATGGAGAGCAAGGAACAGGAATCCTTTAATCAGATATATGGTTTTCTCTATTTAAAGAGAGGAGAGTATTCTAAAGCCATGAATAAAATTGAACAAGCTTTCAAATATTCAGAGCAAAATAAGAGTGTTTATGCCCAGGCAATCAATTATATTCGACTTGCCGAATGCCATCTGGGTATCGGAGATACTGTAAAAGCTATAGATATTTGTAAGAAGGCAGAAAGTATCTGTTTGAACAATGATTTCAATTATTGGCTGAGAGTTGTAGAATTAAGAAAAATTAAGGCTCAATTGATAGATGGTTCTATTAATTTAAGAATTTTAATTCGCAGACTTTTTGTTATTTTAAAATATGTTCAAAAGAATGATCTTTATTTTCTGGAAATAGAAATTTATGAACTTTTAGTCCAGATTTATGCAAGTTTAAATGCGATTGGTAAAGCTAAGTTATTCTTTAATACCTATAAAAATGCCTTAAATAGAGCAGTTACCGGATTAAATGAAAAAGATAAAGAGATATATTTAAGAAAATCTCATTATTATTTAAAAGATTATACAAAATTGGAAACTGTAAAAATCTTTTCTCAAAAACCTGAAGTAATAGAGGATTGGCAGGAAGATCTATATGATATTCTTAAATTAAACAGCAATAGAAGGATTAAATTCTTTATTGATAAAACCTTCCAAAAATTGCTTTCTCCGAATTTTTATTCTATCGTATTAAACGATGAGATTAAACTTAAGTCACCTCCTTTTTTGTCATATAATATTGATGATGAAAAACTTTATTCGGATAAATTCCTTGAGAATATAAAAGAATGTATAGAAAAAAATAAAATCGTTCCAAAAATGATAAGTTCTTGTCATACACTATTTATTCCACTGAGAATTAAAACAGCGAGAATTGGATGTATGGTTATCGGAGATAAAGGTGAACTGGTTTTTCAAAGTTCGGAACTGAATATGATAAATAATTTGAGACTTCATCTTAGTTCGATTTTGATCAGGATAACCGAATTTACCGAATTGAATAAAAAAATGGAATTGATGACGAAATTAATTGAGGTTAATCAAAAATTTTTCTCAGTAATGGATATTAATAAATTAGAACAGGAAATTGTCTCCTTTGTTTTGGATTTTACCGGGGGAAGCAGGGGTTTCCTAATAAAAAAAGATAAATTTCAGAATTATGTCTTTACAGTGGCTCTGGATGATTCCAAACAACTTCTGAAAAATTATACCTATATAAGTAAAAGTGTTCTCGGAGAAGTACAGAAAACCAGGGAACCACTTTTTATCATGAATGCAAAAGATGATGTTACCTTTAAAGGATATATTGATTTAACTCATGACAGCATATCAGTTTATTGCTCACCAATCATTGTAGATAACCAGATCCACGGTTTCCTGTATCTTGATAATTATAAAACTTATGACAATAGAATCACCATAAATAAGGAATTTATGAGATTACTTATGATCCAGATAAAGGTTTCCATAAAAAATGCACAACAATACGAAACTTTGAAAGCTAAAAATATAGAACTCAGTACTCTGGATAATCTTAAAAATGATTTCATTAATATCGTTTCTCATGAATTAAAAACTCCGTTAGTTACTCTTCAAGGTTATGTGAATAGAATGAAAAAAATTAAACTGTCTGAAAAAGAATCTAAAATACTACAATGTGTTGAAAAAAGTGTTGAAAGACTATATCAGACAACCGGAAATATCGTTAACCATAATAAATATATTTTATCCAAGGATATTGATAAAAGCATTGTTAATATAAGTGATATTTTGGAAGTTATTGCTGATGAAGCTGTAGCCATTTCCAAAGAAAGACATATGCAAATCAAGCTTGAAATAGAATCTAATTTACCAACAATAAAAATTAATTGGGAAGCTTTTCACTTAATGATTACCAATATTGTTATGAATTCCATTCGCTTTACAAAAGATTTTGGTACGATAATTATAGGAGCAAGACATTCTGCCTTCCAACAAGAAGAAGTAAATGGCAAAGAAAGTATTGTTGTTTATATACAGGATAATGGGATAGGAATACCCCAGCATGAACTTAAAAAAGTATTCCAGAAATTTTATGAACTAAGTGAAATCTATTCTCATAGTTCAGGTACAGTTGAATTCAAATCAAGTGGTCTTGGACTTGGTTTATCTACAGCTGGTATTATAGCCAAATTGCATGACGGAAAGATCTGGATTAATAGTAGAGTAAAAGAAGGAACAACTGTTTTTATTGCGATACCGATTATTGAAGAAGATGTGAGTAAATAGGTAATACCATGAGTTTTTTAGAACATTTATTAGGTCAAAAAAAAGAACCCGATCATATAGAATTTACTCAACTGCTGGATAATTGTGAGCAATTGATCATAATTTTTTCCGAGAATACTTTTAAAAATTATGAAATATTTAATTATCTTTCTTCCTGGAGATATATATTTCAAAACTTTACTTTTATTTTACCGAATTTCTTATGTTCTTTCTTTGAAAAAATAGATACCTTTCCAAATTCAAACTTTCTGCAAATAAATAGTGAAATCAAACCCTTTAAAAAAAGTGCAATTTTTAATTTCAGTAAAAATAAATCTATAAACAGAATGTTGATAAAATGTGAAAAATCAATAATATTTGACACGGAAAATATTGGTAATCTCAAGTTTATTCCTTCTTTTCAATCACCAATAAATATATTGAAAGAATTTGCTAAGTTTTTTAATTTCAATATAATACCTGAAAAAATAAATTTCAACTTCTTAAAAGATGATTATAAAAAAGCTCGTTTTAATTTCTTCCACAATAAGTTTTTAAATTTCTCTCTTGATATCAATGATTTATCGAATTTTAAAAAAATTGAAGAATTAATCATTACTTTAAAACAAAATTATCCTTCCAATATTTATTTAACCGGCAGAATACTTAAAAAACATAATTTTATTAACATGAGGAACTTACGTGATCAAAATCTTTTGGAATTGTATTCTATCGCTGAAGGAAGTGATGTTTTCATTTCTGATAATGAAGAAGTTGTAAAAATTTTTTCCGATTTGGATGTTACTCAATTGTTTATCAACAAAAAACAGACAATTAAGAATATTAGGACAATTAATCCTGATAATATCTATGAAGTAAAAAATATGATTCCTGAAATATTAAATAAAACTATTAAACCTATGTAACTTTTTAATTTCAAATAGTTAGATTATTGAGGATGATATGAAAAAAATAATTTGTATAGCGTTATTATCACTGTTTATTTTTCCATTGTTTGCTTCGGAAATAGATGACTTTAAATTCTCTCTTGGTCTTTATTCCGATGCTAATTACAATTTAGCCAGGATTGAGCTTCAAAAGTTTATTGAGAAATATCCGAACAGCAGATTTATTCATGATGCAGAATTCCTGCTGGCAAATATTTATCTGAAAGAAGAAAAATATATTTTATCAAAGGATATTTATTCAGAATTATATACAGAAAATTCGGATCCTGAAATCAGAGCTGAAATAATTCTGAACTTGGCTCAATGTCATTTTTTTACTGGAGATTTCAATCAAGCTGAGAGTCTATTTTCAAAATTCAACAGGGAATTTCCCAAACATGAACTAAAATGGAAATCATTATATTACCTGGGACGAATTGCGTTTGAAAATAAAGATTTTAGTAAAGCTTCAAAATATTATAAAGAAACAAAGAAAAAAAGTTCTGACATTATCATTAATGTTGCTGAACTGGAATTATTATTAGCTCAGGATAAGAAAGATAAAGCGAATAAATTAATTCAAAATCTTCTTAAAAACAATAAGGGAAATGAACAGGCAAATCAGGCGTTGTTGATTTATCATAATTATAATCTTAAGAGCCATAATTACAACGAAATTTTTACTGTAGGCTTTAATTTTATCGCTCCTTCCTCTCAGTATTATGATGATTATAACATTGTGCTGGCTATTGCTTATTATGAAACAGGAGACTATGAAAAAGCTCTGGAATTATTAATAAATTTAAAATCAGATAGAGCAGAATACTATAAAGCACTATGCTTTTTGGAAACTGACCAAATTGATAAAGCAGGGACAATATTTCAGAATTTACAGGAATCACAAAATTTAGAAATTAAAACCAACAGCTTTTTCTACTTGGCTAGAATGAAAAAAAATGTGAATGAATCGTTAAGTGATCTTCAGAAATTTATAAAAGACAATCCTGAACATATTTTTGTGGGAGATGCTTATTATCAGATAGGTTTTAATTTTTTTAAACTTGCTGATTATGAGCAATCAATAGCAAATCTGAAAACATCACTAACTTATGATCTGGATGATGATACAATTTCCAAAGCAAAATACTTAATTGCCGAATGTAATTTTCAGCTTAATAATATGGAAATTGCATTTCCCGATTTTTCAGAATATGTTACTCAATATCCTGATGGAGAATTTATAGATGAAGCTCTATTTAAGATAGGTTTATACTATTTTTACCAGGACAATTATCCTGATGCATTTGTTAAATTCGATAGAGTTTTAAGCAATTTCCCTGAGTCTGATAAAAAGGGGATGTGTTACTTTTACATTGGTGAAATGTTCTTTTTTCAATCTAAATATTTTGATGCTGAGAGATATTATAAACTTGCTGAAGAAGGCATTACAGATAAAGGTTATATTTCCTTGCGTTTTTGCCAGATTTATTATTATTTAGAGAAATATGAGAAAGCTCTTGCAGGTTTAAATCAGGTTCCGGAAGATGAAAAATATCTTTATGAAAAGAACTTATTGAAAGGTAATATAAATTTTGCTCTGAAAAGATTTGATAAAGCACTTGAAGCTTTTAATAAAGCTTTAGATTACTCTTTTGATGAAAAGGCAAAAAAAAGAGTGTTGATCCGTAAAGCCTGGACTTTATACCAGATGAAAAGATTCGATGAAGCTTCTGAGGCTTATCTAAACCTTTCAAAACAGGAAGATTCTCCCGGAAAATATATTATTAAAGCAGGTTCTGCTGCTTTTAGTGCGGAGAATTATCCGAAAGCCATTGAAATTTTTCAGGAATATCTGGAGAAATATCAGGATGAAGATGAAAAGATAACTGCCATACTTAGTATTGCTAATTCTTATTATAACCTTGGAGATTTTATTAATGCTTCAACGTATTATAAACAGTTAATTACACCTGAAATCGATGCTATTGTTTTACATAACGCTTTAAATGGCTTGGAATGGTCTATCGAACAAACTAAAAAAATAAATTTCCTCGATGAATTAAATGAATTAATTCAAAAATATGAACAAACTGATTTCAAGGTAACTCTTTTGAAAAGAAAAGCGACTTACCAGTACAATAAGGCATTGTGGGAAAATGTTCTTCTAACAATTAAAAAGATTGAAGAGCTTTCTCCTGACAACTCTGATATTAGAGAAATGATATTGTTAAAAGCTTTAGCTCTTATAAAATCTTTAGATTATGAACAGGCAGATAAAACCTTTGCTGAATTGATTTCACAAAGACAGGATCCGGATATTCTCTTTCACTGGGCTCAGTTAAAAATATTACAAAATAATAAATCAGAAGCAATTCAGAAACTCAGGAAAGCTTCTATGCTTTCACGAGATAAAAAAATCTGGTTAAACCTGCTGGAGCTTGAAAAAGAAATAAATCACGATAAATTTCTTAACGATTTCCACAAATTTATGGAATTTGCAGCGAAGGAAGATAAACAAAATGCTGAAATTCTCTGGGTAGAATGGAAGATCCAGAACAATGATTTTGAGAATATCCAGGGAAAAATCGATGAATTGTTAACCAGTAAACACAAATTAATAAAAGCTAATGCTCAGTTCCTGAAAGGATTTTCCCTGTATCAGCAAAAGGATTATGAAACTGCAATTCCTGAGTTATTAAGAGTAAGATATCTTTTCCCTGAAATTTCTGATGTGCGCTTCAAAGCAGAATCCTATGCCTGCCTGGCTTATATTGAATCAGGGAAAAAAGAAGAGGCTGAACAATTGTATGAGATAATCAAAAATGATATTCCCCAAGATATGAAAAGTATTATCAACAATAAACTTTCTGTAGAGAGTAAATAATGAGAATAACAATTTTAATCATTATTTCCTGTTTAGTTTCAATTTGTTTGTTTGGGCAGAATGAAGAAAGCCGTTCATTAGACCTTGGTGATATAATAATTGAAGGTGAAGGAGAAATTCTCGGAGATAGTGTTAGGGTTATTGAGAATTTAAATTCATTCTGGGAAATAAACCGAATGGATAAATTTCTGTATAAACCAAGATTATCACTGAGAGAGATAAACAAACCGGATGATTTATTTCTATCGAATGTCTTTGATATTTCAATAAAGGCAGGTAACAATAATTTTGGGTGTATTCAATCCGTTTATTCATCCTCTAAAAACTCAATCTCGAATTTCAGCTTAAGTTTAAAAAATAAGCGATTACAAGAAAACTGGAATTCATTAGAAGGTGAATTTTACTGGTTACCGGATTTTAATAATTTTAAACTCATTACCAGTATAAATTATTATGAATTTAATTCCGAATATGGAGATACAGAAATAAAAGGTGCTAATCTTTTGTTGAGAAAAAGATTCCTTTCTCATACTGAATCTGCATATCAATTGGAGTTTCTGGCTGATTTAGGGTACTATAAATTTGAACAAACTCTACAAACTGCTGCGGATTTTGATCTTATTGCTAACTTAAAAGGAAAATATCCAAAGTTTGAGAGCAATATTAAATTATTATTCCTGAAGCAATCAGTTTCAGGAATGATAGACCTTGATTATAAAAATTTTTTGGTTTTTGAAAATATCGGGATTTGGTTCGCTATTGATTCTGTGGATGTCTATCCTTCGATATCTTTTATCTCATCTTTCAATCCCCTTCCCGGACTTTATTTAAAATTCAAGAACCAGCCTGAAATCGGACAGGTCTCAAGAAAAAATATGTTTGAACAAAACCATTATCAGAAAATTATTATGAATAGACTGCAAACTAAAAAGATCCTGAATGGTTTTGCCATATTGGAATATAACTCCTTCCTGCCTTTAACATTGTTTTACAATATCAGTTGGAACCAGGATTACTTGAAATATGTCTACGTTCAAGACAAGCTTTATACGAATACTCCTATGGATTTTTTACAACATCTATTCGGTTTCCAGATGAGTTTTAAATATAAGAACTTTAAATTTATTCAAGATATCTTTTATTCTCAAAATGACGAAGAAATCCCATATTTATATAAATTGGAAAGTATTTCAACTTTAGGTTTTTACCAGGAACAGTGGTACATTGAAGCTAAAGCCCGTTATCTTGAAAAAAGGGAAGATGAAACCGGGAAAAAGATGGAGGATGTTGTTTTAATAGATCTTTTTGGAAGATTGAATTTATTTAAAAATCTGAATCTAACAATAGAAACTGAGAATTTACTGGATGAGGATTACATTCAATATACCGGGCTTACGAAAGAATGTTTACAGGTTAATATCGGAGTGGAGTTTAGTTTTTAAGATACATGTAAGCGACCAACATAATTTTCCTCACTTTGTTGGTTCAATCGTCTGCCCCGTTGAATAACTGGGGTCTCGATTGAACCAGATGTTTTCTAGAGATCGTCCCGATCTAAAAGTAAAGTGTGATTCCACATCGAGACGATGTGGAGGAAAATACATGGTCTGCTCGGGACGAACAGACCAACATAATACGAGGTTGGTTCAATCGTCTCGATTGAACCAGACATTTCCCAGAGATCGTCTCGATCTTTAAAAAAGGAGCAATAAATGCCATCCATAAGAATTAAAAATGAATTAAAAAATGAAATTCACTTTGTCACATTAACAATACAGAAATGGTATTATATTTTCGACAGGTATGATAGATGGGAAATTCTACTTAATGCTCTTCGTTTCTATCAGGAAAATCGGGATTTGAAGATATATGCCTGGGTTTTCATGTTAAACCATATTCATTTTATATTTCAATGTGATGATGGTATTGATTTTCTACGATCTTTTAAAAGTTATACATCACACCAAATGAAAGAAAACATTCAAATAACAGAAAAGAATGTTTTACAATTGTTTGAATTTGAGGATGGTTATCATATATGGCAGGAAAAGAATTTTCCAGAAACAATTCAGTCTGAAGATTTCTTTTATCAAAAAGTTAACTATATTGAAGAAAATCCTGTAAGAAAGGGATATGTCAATAAACCTGAAGATTGGAAATATTCATCTGCCAATAAAATTCAGTTATTGGATGTTACCCGATTTGAATGATCCCACATCGGGACGATGTGGATTAGAACCTATGGTTCCCTCGAGAACGAGCGAACCAACATAATGCGAGGTTGGTTCAATCGTCTCGATTGAACCAGATGTTTACCAGAGATCGTCTCGATCTCGAAAGCAAAGTGTGATCCCACATCGGGACGATGTGGATTAGAACCTATGGTTCCCTCGAGAACGAGCGAACCAACATAATGCGAGGTTGGTTCAATCGTCTCGATTGAA
>JAUXFF010000165.1 GCA_030620155.1 Candidatus Cloacimonadota bacterium
AATCCTTTGTGTATGAAGGATGTCCCGGTTGTGGAAAAAAATAAGCTATACGGACCACCTGAAACAGTCGCATAATATAATCTATATTCATCCGAACCGGAAACAGAACTCCAAGACAGTGTAACCTGACTATCTCCTGCAATGGTATTTTGTAATATGGGAGCACGAGCAGGATAAGTAACCCGGGCGAAATTTTCATCCGTATTATTCGTCTGCAAACCGGCACAATTATATGCCTGAATAATATAATAATATGTAGCACCTAATGTTAAGCCACTATCGGTATATAAGGTAGATGTGAGGGCTGTATCAATAAGTGTCGAGGTGTTGGGAGTAAATCCCGATATAGTATCTCTGTACAATGCGTAATAAATATCCGGATTCTCCACATCTATTGGAGCAAGCCAGCTTATTTTTAATGTCCCGTTTTGCTGATCAGTTACTATTATTCCTGATGCAGTATTCCACTGAGGAGCAGTAACATCCGAAGGATCACATACGGAAGCAACTCCCCCAGCATCATAATATAATTCCACGAATTCATTATTATAATCTGATGCATCTGAATATTCGTTTATAACTACCCCGGCATTTGATAAAGTACCTACTCCGCTTCCGGGATTTGAATAAGCATTGGATTGCGAGGTCCAACTGCCTGTTAATGTAGGGTCATCGCCGGGATTATTTCTTTGAGCTGTTTGTCCTGAAGATAATGTTAAACCTGTTATACCATCAACCATAACTGCAGCATCATCTTCCAGTTTATAGGTCTCCCCTCCATTTATTTGAGGGCAAACATTTGCTGAATTTATATAGACCGCATCTGCATCTAATGTAATTCCCCAAAATGATTCAAATGAAGTTTTATCCACATTTCTTCCGAGAATTAAATAATTGTTTGCGTTAAGAAGGGTTCCAGCGGGAAAAGTAAAGTTAGCTCCATTATCAATTTGTGTTATTTTCCAACCGGAAATGTCCTTTGGACCTGACCCGCTTCCACCAAATGGAGTTCCGGATGCTTCATCGGTATTAAATCTTGAGTTCCCATTGCAATTATATGTCATTAATCTATAATAATATGTTGTATCATTTGTTAACCCTGTATCCAAATATGTTATTGATGTTAGACCCGTATCTATCATATTAGAACTGCCGGGTGCAAAACCTGATACCGTATCACGATAAAGGGCATAATAGACAAAGGTGGGATTCTCAACATCAGTAGCAGTGTCCCAGCTGAGAGAATTTTGCGTATTTCCCGGGGTAACCGTTAAATTCGCCAGACCGCTCGTTTGCCAATCGGGAGATGATATATCATTGGTATCACAGGTGGCACAACTTGTACTACTCCAAATTTCACATACATATTCAGGGTGATCAATAAAAGGATTCCTATTCCCTTGTATTCCGTAAACCGCATCATTTCTATTGATCTCTTTTGTTGAAACAGGATCATTCTGATGCCATTGAATGATCATATCCAAGAACCAATTTACATATACATGATCTGATGTTCCGTCCAAAATCACACTCGACCAACCGGTAACTAAATTTTCATAACTGGTCGCCATATAAAAATAACTTCTTGCCACATCACCTTTAAAATCATCAATGGGTTCAAATACCGTTGCAGTATATCCGGGATATGAACAAGGGCCCAGTTTGCTCCCATTCAAGGAAGTCCAAGTGGGACTCGTAATTTCTCCATACGGATAGCTCCCTCTTCTATTATTCACATAACCGTCAGTAGGGTATATTTGAAATAAGTCCGAATACATTGGAGAAGCATTGCCAAACCAACTTGATGGAAATGAATGTTCTCTGTTGTAACAATCTCCTTCAACTGAATATGTTCCGCATTGATTTGTTTCAAATATAAATTCATAAGGAGGAGTGCTTCCAGGTATATCAGAATAAATATCCCATACCTTACCGTTATCAGGTCTCTTATCTGTAGTTTTAAATGAAGTCCATAGTCCGGCATAACTTGTTACAGAAGGATTTTTTATAATATTGTAAAGTTGCGTTTTTAATGTATATCCTGTTCCAGTTGCTGTATCGTAATAACCGGGAGGAATTGCACCATTTAAAATATTTATTATCAAAAGAGAAAAAATTACAAAGGCAAAGAGCTTTTTCATATATACCTCATTATAATATAACCTAAATTATTTGCAATAAATATACCAAAATATTATTTCCCAATATATTGGTACTTAATTATTATACTCATGCATTTTTTTTCAAAACATTGGAATTTTTTTCAATTTTTCGGTATTTTTAAAAATATTATACGGCTTTTTAATGACAACTTAAAAACATTCTCCCTTTAATCAAAATTCGGGCACCCAAAAGAGGCACCCGAAAAATAATTATTTTACAATGGCAAGTTTTAAAACCTTGCTTTCACTGCTAATACCTTTGATCACGATCAAATAAATTCCTGAAGCCAAATCCGCCACCTTATCACTGGATAACTTATAGCCGTTTGCTAATTTCAATCCGGGATTAAAGGTCTCAAAATCACCAATCGTATAATCCAATTTCTCGCCTGCAATGGTATAGATATCAATACTTTTAACTACATAATCTGTTTCAATATTTATTTCCGTATTGGTTGGTTTAAATGGGTTCGGATAAACAATGATCGTATCACTATCGGATTTATTCGTTTTTATAGAAGCAATTGCATAATATCCAAGTGAAGTAATATTGCAGGATATTATACCACCTAAATCATTCTTTGTCCTATTTGAAGATATTATCTCCCATTCATTTTCTACTTCATTAAAATGAGCAATTGAAATAGGGTTAACTATATTTCTCACTTCACTATTCATATATTGTATGCTAATATTACCTTTAAGTGAAACATCACTCATGCCATCAATTGTAATATATCTTGATTCACCAATATATTTAAGATCTTCATTTATATTAGGTATTTGTAATGGACTTTCCATAGTAACTTCAGTAAATAAACCATCACTATTATCAATGTTTACACCGGAGAAACTATAATCTTCTACATTTAGAGTGCTTCCTTTTACAAATCCACTTGTAACTGTATGGTTAATAATTTGCAAAGAATAATTTCCGCCAGAATCTCTTGTAGTGTAGATAAATTGATCACCTCCCGCTGGCGCCCATTTCATAAATCCTTCATTATAGGAATTGGCTTCCAGAACATAACCGTTCAGTTGGCTCCCGTTTGAATATTCATAATATGCATCAAAATTGGTATTGGCAAATTGCCCATCGGGATCAGACCAGAACAGTACATTGTCAAATACATCATTATTATCAACAACATATGAAACCTGTGTTCCATCCACTGATATTGAGGGCGACCATGTGGGATAATTATTATCACTTATCAAGGAAATATTTGTATCGGTCCAGGAAGTTACCGGAATATTATTTTGAATAATTGTTTGAACATTGTTGAGAACATAGATATCGCTATCTACCACACCTGTCCCGGCATATCTTCTAACAAATGTAATTCGTGTATTATCAGGTGACCACTTGGGTTGTAATAATTTATCACTAACTGCATAGGTATCCTGATAATTACCTGTAGTTAGCTCTGTTAGTTTTATTAAACTGGAAAAGGTGTTGGTGATAGTTGAAGGATCAAATACCCATAATTCACCGGAAATAGAACAAGCCACCCTTTCAATGGCACCAAATTGATTAACAGAACTCCCCCAAGAGGGATCAAGCCATCTTCCCCAAATAGACGAAGGTGGTTCCATTAATGTAGAACTTCCACCAATTACGGGAATTTTTCTAATTTGTGTATATCCCCCACCATCGGCAGTAAAAATTATATTCTGATCATCCGGCGAAAATGAAATTTGTCCCACATGTAAAACATTGTCTAAATCTAATGTTACCTGTGTTTTTCCCGTACCATCTCGATTTTGAACGAAAATATTTGATAATTGTGAGGTTTTATCATATTCAATATAGGCGATCTTTGTACCGTCAAAGGACCATTCCGGAAATAAAATCGGATTGGCATTTGTTTCAAGTTGAATAGGCGCAACAAATGTTTCCTTTGTTAATGAACTATCAATTAATTGTGAAGAGGTATTATAAACCGAGCCGGTTACTTCAAGTGTATATTCAATGTTGGCTGTTAAATTTGCAATATCCATATAACCCTTTCTATTATCTGAATATAAAGAAATCGAATTAACAGAAATTGTATTTGCAGGTACAGTACTTTCATAAATAGAATAATTTGAAGCATTTGTCCCGCTTGTCTGATCTACATAATCATTATATTCAAATTCCACTCTATTTAATAATGGTGCCTGAGCCGAAAGCAAACCGAAAACATCTGCTGCCGTAGAATCATAGTAAAGTTCGACAAATTCATAATTATAGTCCGAGGCATCTGAGTATTCATTTATCACAATACCGGCATCTGAACTTGTGCCTACTCCAGAACCGGGTGTAGAACTCGCATCTGTTGTAACCGTCCAACTTGCTGCTTGATTACCCGGATCGCCGGGATTATTTCTATAAATGTCTCCACCTGATGATAATGTCGTTACACTTGTATCAATTGTAGTTCCAATATCATTTCGTAATTCAAATATTTCGCCACCATTGATCTGCGGAACTGATGTCCCACCGCTATTTAAATAAACACAATTTGACGGCAAAGTAATCCCCCAGGTACTTTCAAATAATGCCTTGTCCGCATTTCTGGCGAGTACCAGATAAGCACCTGCAGGAATTGTAGTACCCGCAGGAAAGGTATATGTTTGTAATGAATTATATTGAAATATTTGCCAACCGGAAATATCAATAGCAGAAGAAGCGGAAACAATTTGCGGTGTAGATGACATTTCATTTGAATAATCACTTAATGGAGGATATCTTGCACTATCATAATTCTTTACCACATAGTAATATGTTGTTCCATTATTCAATCCTTTGTGTATGAAGGATGTCCCGGTTGTGGAAAAAAATAAGCTATACGGACCACCTGAAACAGTCGCATAATATAATCTATATTCATCCGAACCGGAAACAGAACTCCAAGAC
>JAUXFF010000149.1 GCA_030620155.1 Candidatus Cloacimonadota bacterium
ATAGTTTTATGGATATCGAACATTAAACCCAAATAATGCAATAGATATTTTAAATAGCAGCATTCTTTTATGTGTGAGTGAATTACAAAATTATTTCTGAATATCTTTATGATATGCAGAAAAATTTTCTAACCCATCACCCTATAAAATTATACCACTCTTTATTAAACATCTATTGCATTATCTGGGTTAATGGATAACGGTCAAATAAATCATACGAAATTTCTGTCTGTTTCTCCGGTAATTAATCAGCTTTTTTTAAGTTCTCACCTTATTAAGGTTAGATGGAAACGGTATCTCAAAATTTTTAAAGTGATTATATAAATTCCGACACATTCTATTCCAGTAATTTGAATAAAAAAAAGACGACTACAATGAATCGTCTTTCCATACATATGACTTGAATGAATGTATTCCTGTCTTATTTCAAAAGAAGTCAAAGGTGTTGTCTCATCGGAATAAAGATAAGCAGTTCCGTTTTCATTTAAAGAATTCCACTGGTCAAAAAGATAATTTTCAGATCAATATTCAAATGGACCTTCTCCTTAATTTTCATTAACAAGAGCGAAAACATCAGATGCATAACCACCACCATCGACTACGTATTCAAAATAAATTTTAAAAAGTAACTAAAGAAAAATCCTTTTAGCTCCCCTTTCATAAGGAGGATAACTTATAAAAAAGACAAATACGATGAGCGTGGAATCCAGGTAAAATAGAATGCATGGAATGAAGCCGTAGACCAGCAGTTTGTGCTTCTTGCATAAGTTGAGATTTAGTGATCATCGTTATTTTTGCAGGCATTTTCAATATAGAGCGTTGAATGTGGTGTAGCCAAGAAGATACGTAAAAAGAAACAACTAGCCAATTGCTGCTAACCCGGTTAAATTCTTTCAGAATTGCGATGCGTTCTTTGCTGTTATGGATGTGTTGAAGCAACCGAAAACAAAACACTCCGGTAAAATTATTATCGTTAAAGGGCAAATCCTCAGCACTTGCTTCAATTGCCGGGAGCTTTGAGCACACTTTCTTATTATAATAGAGAACAGCAAAATGATTCAGGCCGGCAGCATAAACAGTTCCATAGTTGTTTAATAATTTGTTAAATCGACCAAAACCGCAAGGAACATCAAGGATTGTACCTTTCAATTGATATTTCTTAAACAATCGATTAACCAGATGCATTTCTCGATTGTTTACCCACCACTGATCCACTGTCCTGTATCGAATACGAGCATAATGTTCAACCTGCTCAAGATTTTTCCATATTATATGTGTCATTATTGAAATTTCAATTAATTGAATATTAAGGAAATACGACTTATTTTAAACAAATTAAGGGTCACTGTCATTTTACATCCTATAATCAGTTTCTTAAATAAGTTTTTTTTAACAAGCTCATATTAAACAAAGAATCAGTTTTCATTCTATATATCAAGAAAAAAAATATCAGTTTCGTTAAAAATTATTTTATAAGGACTTGTAAGCCTCTGGCTTATTTATCCTCCGTAGTTTTAACGTAGGAGGATCATCTTCCTTGTTTTCTCGAATTTTCCTGCTTTCAGCTTGTAGAAATATATTCCGGATGAAACTGGTTTGTTGTTATCGTCTTTTCCATCCCAAATAATTGACCCTTCGACTCCGCTCAGGGTGACATCGAAGGTTTTCACCTTCTGCCCTTTGATATTATAAATTATTAACTCTGCGTTCTCAGCCTGTCCGGGCGAAGTTGAACGAAGCCCGATGTCCTCTGCGGTGAGATTAAATGAGATAGTTGTTGCAGGACTGCGACCGGATCCGGCTACTGCCGGATTGAATGGGTTGGGATAATTTTGCAGAAGGGAATAAGACTCAGGTATAATTTCAGAGTCCTCGGTTTCGGATTGAATATATTGATAAAAGGATACTGAAGCTGTTAGACTTTGAGGATTATTAAGATTATTTCCATTTTCAAAGAAAGCATACCAATCTTCTTCAACTGGGATATCAAATGAGACAGAGCCATCAGAGGATTCCCAAAAAGTGTGAAAGGCTTCAAAGGGATCAAAAACGTCATATAGCAGGAAATTATTCAAGTCAGTTGTAAAGTAATTAATAACACCCTCATCTTCTATACTATTATAAAAATAAGTATTATCAAGGTCATTAAAGACAATCTCTCCATATACGATTTGATTCGGAATATAGAAATCAAATTCCAGGAGATAATCATCAATATCATCCTCAGGTGGAGTTATTTCAGTAAAATCTGTTTCGGGCATTACTCCGGCAGCAGATAGGGTAGAGGTATAAGATTCGCCATCAATACTGTTTGAAACAACCAAATAGACCTGGTTAGGAGTAGTGGGATCATTTCCGATATCCGAATCCATTCGAGCATAATATGTTCTACCTTCTCCAACAATAAAATCATATTTACCTTCATTATCCGTATAACCAAAATTATCAACATAGATGCTGGTTCCATCCTGTACTGCCAGCATGATTTTTGCACCGTCAATAGGCTCATCCAAATTATCTAAAGCATAAATGGTGATTGTTGATGTACCCTCGGAATATGTCCCTGTCACTGGTGTAAGGTAACCATTGCTCTTAATCTCAAATACAGAAGCAAATTGCCAGCCCCAGCCGTTTTCATAGACAAGAGGATTATTAATAGAGTTATTAACAGGTTCCCAGTGGTGCCAACCTTCATCCCAGAATTCATTCCAGGTATGGTCACCTGAAATGGCTAAAATACTAGAACCTGGTATGAGAGCAGAACGACAAGCTGCTGCGGTTAAATCCGCATGTTCACCACATCTTCCTATATGTTTTCTATAAATACGAACCGGCTGGTGAGGACGTTCATAACCTGAAGTAAAAGACATTGATTCATTTATCCAGTCAGTGAGCGTTAAAATTGCATCATCATCTGTGGTTAGGGATGCATCCCAGACACACGGACATTCAGCCAGCATATCTTTGAGAAGCGGATAACCAGTGTCAGAAGAATTATAGAGGAAATTTCTCCAGAACACACCTACCGGAGGGTCAACGATATTAGTTGTATGAGAACCATTATCTTCAATAATATCCGGATCAATATATGTTGCAATTTCATCTGTGATTTTCGGATGTACTATATACATATAGTAAATTTCTTTAGGAACTTCCACTTGAACCAGTTCCTCATCTTCATTTATCTTCCAATATAAAGTAGTAGAATAGTAATTATCATCTGTAAACGAATTTCCATAATCAATTATTTCCACATAATCAAGGTCCAGGTCAGCACTGTAGATCAATATCGCATTTTCAATAAACAGATTTGGATCACTATAAGGTGATGAAAGGTAAGTAATAGAGGAATTTGCGATTGCGAAAGCTATCTCGTCAAGATAGGGATCTATCATAACATTAATAATTCCTGCCCAAATTTCCTGGTTTGCTTCAGATAATTGAGAAAATATATTTACTAAATCAGCCTCCATCCAGGCAGGAGCTTTATCAACAGCCTCTATCGCTGCAGGTACCAGCATCTCATAGTTGGAAATTATCTCAATTGACTGTCTATCGTTGTTAAATGAAACCCCAAGGTATTTTTCCGGTCTCATAAAAGCACTTAAATTGAGAGAGTCAACTAACTCCCATTCATCCCGGTCAGGTCTTGAATAAGAATCAATCCTTGTTTTTTCAGGACTGAGTCCGGCATCTAAAGGAATGTAGGCTTTTGCCTGTCCTATGGAAGTTAATTCATAAGGGTAAATTTCATTGTGTGTACAACCTCGAACTTCATTACAATTTAAGATTGCTATACTTGCGAAAATAAAAATAACTAAAACTCCCAATTTCATAATATCCTCCTTATTTTGAAAGTTTTTTTATTCTAAATAACCGTTCCGAACTCCAACATCTACTTGAGTTTGTAACAGTAACTATTTTTCATTACCTATTTCATAAAGTATAACTAATAAATCAATATCTTTTTTTATTTTTCATATAAATTATTTATAAAAGTTCGGAACTCCGGTAGTTACAGGAGCTCCGAACGGTTAAAATTTATTTCATTAAAATCATTCGTTTAACAGAAGTATATTTCCCGGCTTTCATTTTATAGAAATAAATTCCTGATGATACAGGATTGCCATTATCATCCTTTCCATTCCAGACCACTGAATGCTGACCAGCTGATAGCTGATCACTGACAAGCTGCTTCACTTTTTGACCTTTGATGTTATAAATTATTATTTCTACATCCTTTGCCTGTCCGGACGAAGTTGAACGAAGCCCGACGTCCTCTGCGGTGAGAGAAAAAGAAATTGTGGTGGACGGATTGAATGGGTTGGGGTAATTCTGAGCTAATAAGAAATTAGCAGGCGCATTAATTTCAGGATCTTCGGTTCCTGTAGGTTCAATCCCGAACCAGTCAAGAGCATCAGAAATTATCATATTGATATCATCGTCGTTTGTGAATTGAGAGATATCAAAACTTGTGTAGAATGATTTATAAATTAAATTATCCAGCCAGAGAGCGCAAACTCCATGATAGCAATAAGCTTGTCCGGCAACTAATGGACCAGGTCCGTCTTCAAATAAAAATGTAGCTTCTGAGCTTATATACGGATTTATAACTTCATCTGCATACCATTGAGGGCAATCCCGTGTATAAAGAACATCAGGGCTGTTTGCATAAACAGGTAATTCGACTCCCGGTTGACCGATAGGAGACCCTGCAACTCCGATAACAGTTCCTTCTTCATATTCCCAGCAATCCGGTCCGCCCAGACCATTCGTTCCGCCATAAGGAGGGTAGCCGTAAGTCCCCTGAGGATAGTATCCACCACGCATATAGGCAGTATAGAATTTCACCATCGGTTTATCGTTGGAATGTCCATGCTGAGAAGTAGCAAAACCATCAGAAGCCATAAAAACGTTCTTGGGATTCTCGTTCGTTCCGCTATCCATATAATCCATCATGGCAACTGAAAGAGTATCATGAATATCAGAACCTGATGAAGAATTTGAATATACAAAAATTGCCTTGTAAGATTCAGGGAATCTATAACTTTCATATTCAGCCCAGATATAAACATCATAGTTTATATTGGCTTCTTCAAGAGCAGCAGTATATTTAGGGAATTCAATATTTTGGTAATCCTGGTAACCGGATATGGTACCTGGAGTTGCTAAGAGAACTTCAACTCCTTCTGTAGGTAATATCTTAAATGAATAATATTCATCCGGAGCGTTTGCCGGTAATGTACCTGTATTTTGAACTTCAGAATTATCAGTTGCAGAAAAATAATAATTCACGGTTGTACTGTAAGGAATTTCAGGAAATTCATAATGATAAATATTCGGTTCTTCAAAATAACTGTGGGTAATTATTTCCCAACCATAGCCAATATCATAATAAAGTGCATCTGATAAAATGCCCGACATATCGGAAATTGCTATGGAAAGTTCCGGAGTTGTATCGAATGTGTTTCCAATTTCTTCATAAACAAAAACAGGTGGATGAATATCTTCTCCTGCATAGAAACGAATAGCCAGTTCATTTTGAAGAATATTACCGTAAGGTTCAATCCCGATGTATTGTCCATTTTCAACTATTTCCCTCAGGTAACATAATCCGATATCCGCTGTATCGTTTTGAATGGCAATGGTTGAGCTTTGTCCATAATCGTGAGTACATACACTGCCTGTTTGACCATTGGCAACGTTTTGATATTGGAATATTATCTCTCCATTTTCGTGAAAAATAACTTCAAAGCAGAGAGTAGGGTCTCCACCGGTTCCGGCATGGAATCTGACATTATGCCATTCTACTACACAGTAGCGATTTGGAGCTGTTCCAAAGGTCTGGAAATAAATGTCTCCTATCCCTTCATCAGCATGTAGGTCATCCCAATAAATAGCAATTAGTGCTGGCATTTGAGTATAACCTGGAATTGGGTATGAATAATTGAACATATTACCATCTGTTTGCCAGATACCGTAAGGATCGGGATAGGAATGATACCATGTATTTTCTGCTAATAGAAATTCGCCGTTTATATCTACATGAAAATATGTTCTGTCAATGCCGTAAAACGGGAAATCAAAGCCAAAATTAATAGGTTCGGAAAAATTATCATCTCCGTAAAATCCCGGAACACCATATGTTATTGCAGATTCTCCGGTTTCACTTATCTCGATCCAGTCGTAAACAGGTCCACCTTCTTCGGTGCTATCTATCC
>JAUXFF010000037.1 GCA_030620155.1 Candidatus Cloacimonadota bacterium
TAAAGAAATGATCTGTGGAATTAATATTATCAGTATAATTATAACCAACATAGCAGTAAGCTGACAGAATTTAATATCCCAGATATTAAATAATTTTACACGTTTGTTAAAATAACTGATCAATCCCATGGTCTCCTCCTTGATTTCCAAAACAAAAGGATTCTGCAAAATTAAAGAAATAAATGAAATTAATATTTTTCTTTTTCCCCTCATCCCTTAATCCCTTCTCCCAAAAGGAGAAGAGGAAATTTGTCTTCTTATCCGTCAGTGTTTACTCCGGCTTTTTAAGCGCCTTTGGTGATTTGACGGATGCTGGAGATGACTCAAGGTGTGATTAGAAAACACTCTATTTTGCAGAACTCATTCCAAAACAACTTTTAAAAAACACCTGAAAAATAAACAAGCATTTTCTTTCCAGGATTTCAAATCCAAAAAAAAATTGACCAAAATATTTTCATTTCAAATATGACACCTGATTAAAATAATTTAAAGGAAAATATGATGACAAAGAAAATATACTTGTCCAGTTTGAAAAAAAATAAACAACTCATTGTTGAATTTTCCAGTCATCTTCTTTTACTCCCCTTTTAGGGGAAACTATCATTATATCAAAAACATAATACAATTTTATCAAAAAAATAATCAGGAGATATTATGGAATATCCTTTTGAAGAGATAGAAAAAAAGTGGCAAAAAATCTGGGAAGAAAAACAAATTTTTAAAGGAATAGATTTTTCAGATAAACCGAAATATTATATTTTGTCTATGTTCCCATATCCTTCCGGACCGCTACATATGGGGCATGTATCCAATTATTCTATTGCTGATGCAATTACACGTTATAAGTTAACCCAGGGATTTAATGTAATGCAGCCAATGGGTTATGATTCTTTTGGTTTACCTGCTGAGAACTGTGCGATTCAGTATAATTCACATCCTCGAGTTACAACAGATAATAACATAAAAATAATGGGTGAGCAGTTTCGAAAAATAGGTTTCGGCATCGATTGGGATCGTGAGGTCAGCACATGCCACCCGGATTATTATAAATGGGGACAGTGGCTTTTCAAAAGAATGTATGAAAAAGGTCTGACCTATAAAAAATCTTCATTCGTCAATTGGTGTGATGAATGTCAGACTGTTCTGGCAAATGAACAGGTTGAAATAGGAAAATGTTGGAGATGTGAAAGTCCTGTTCGTCAAAAAGAGCTTGAGCAATGGTTTTTTAAGATAACAAATTATGCTGAAGAACTTCTGGATTTTTCAAAGGTTATAGATTGGCCTGAACGCGTTAAGACCATGCAAACAAATTGGATAGGAAAAAGTTTCGGAACAGAAATGTGGTTTAAACTGGAAAATTCTGAAGAGATAATAAAAGTGTTTACAACAAGACCTGATACAATCTTCGGGTGTACTTTTATGGCTTTACCGCCAGAGCATTCATTGATGAATAAATGGCTGAAAAATGAACCTGAAAATTCTGAAATTCAGAAATTTTGTGAAAGGGTTATAAATGAAGATAAGATAACAAGAACAGCCGAAGATACAACCAAAGAAGGAATGTTCACAGGCAAATATGCATTAAATCCTGTAAACGGTGAAAAAGTTCAGATATGGGTTACGAATTATGTTCTTATGGATTATGGAACCGGAGCTGTAATGGCTGTTCCTGCACATGATCAACGTGATTTTGAATTTGCTAAAAAATATGACATCCCCATTAAAATAGTTATTCAAAATCAGGAAAAAAGCTTAGTTCTGGAAGAGATGAAAGAAGCATATTTAGAACCCGGGATTCTGGTTAATTCAGCTCAATTTGATGGTTTGGAAAGTATAGCATCGCAAAAATCAATTTCAGATTGGATGACAGAACAGGGAACAGGAAAACATACAATAACCTATAGATTGAGAGATTGGGGAATTTCACGACAGAGATACTGGGGAACACCAATTCCTGTGATCTATTGTAATAATTGCGGTACAGTTCTAGTTCCTGACAAAGATCTGCCGGTATTGCTTCCGGACAATGTTCAACTTGGTAAAACCACACAAAACCCATTACTATCAGTGAAAGAATGGGTGAACACAACTTGCCCGCAATGCGGTAATCCTGCCAAAAGAGAGACCGACACAATGGATACTTTTGTGGATAGTTCATGGTATTTTGCCCGTTATGCTGATTCTAAAAATGATAAGATTCCATTTAGTAAGGAAAAAGCTGATTATTGGCTGCCAGTTGACCAGTATATAGGCGGAATAGAACACGCTGTTATGCATCTTATGTATGCCCGTTTCTTCCATAAGTTCATGCGTGATATCGGACTTGTCAATTCTGATGAGCCATTTGCCCGTCTTCTTACTCAAGGTATGGTCACTAAAGATGGTGCTAAAATGAGTAAATCAAAAGGTAATACTGTTGATCCTCAATATATTATTGATAGATATGGTTCCGATACTTTAAGGATATTTATGCTTTTTGCTTCTCCACCTGAGAAAGATGTCGAATGGAATGACGAAGGAGTAAAAGGTGCATTCAGGTTTCTGAATAGAGTCTGGCGATTGTTTAACGAAAACCTGGGATTGATTAAAAGAAACAATGTCATCCTGAGCCCTTCCCTTCGACAAGCTCAGGATAAACTTCAGCTCAGGACAGACTCAGTCGAAGGATTAAACAAAGAAATAAGTTCAGATATTAAAAAGCTGAGATACAGTACTCATTACGTCATTAAAAAAGTTCTGGAAGATATCGAGAACAGGATGCAGTTCAACACTGCAATTGCAGCTGTTATGGAACATCTGAATAATGTTTACAGAATTACTAAAACGGAAAAATTAAATAATACTGAAAAAGCTATTTTTGCTGAAGCTTGCTCTGTTATTCCCAGACTGTTGTACTTCTTTGCTCCTCATTTATCAGAAGAACTCTGGTCAATGATAGGAAAAAATAACCTTATTCACGAGGTTGGAATACCTGAATTCAAAAAAGAATATTTGATTAAAGATGAAGTCATTTATGTAGTTCAAATTATGGGAAAAGTTCGTGGCAAATTGTCAATATCTCCCAATGCTTCTGAAGAAGAGATCAAAGAAAAAGCTCTTAACATCGAGAATGTCAAAAAGTATCTTGAAGGAAAAGAAATCATAAAAATAATCATTGTACCAAAGAAGCTGGTGAGTATAGTAGCGAAATAGCCTTTTAGCAAATAGCAGTTAGCAATTAGCGAACTTGACTCGTAGCGAGTTTACGAGTATGAGTCGAGAACGCTGAAAAAATAAATTGTAGAGCGATCCGGCAGTTGCCGGAGAGTATGAGTCGAGAACGCTGAAAAAATAAAATGTAGGGACAGCTCAGGAATAGCTAACCACGGAGCTCACAGAGAACACAGAGGGAAAAATAAAAAACAAATAGCAATTTGCGGACTTGACTCGTAGCGAGTTTACGAGTATGAGTCGAGAACGCAGAAGGATAAAATGAAAGGAATGCTATTGCTGCCAAGCCGAATCCGGCAGTTGCTGGAGAGTTCGAGTCGAGAACGCTGAAAAGATAAAATGTAGGGACAGCTCAGTGAATAGCTAACCACGGAGCTCACCAGCCTTTGTACATTTAAATTGACAAATTTCTTAAATATTCATTTTTCATAATACATCCGCATACGAATGATCTTCACTATTTTCTCTTTTTTCAAAATTTGATAAATAATTCTTTGCTGAAAATTTATTCGTCGGGAATATGCTCCCTTCAGGTCACCAACCAGTTTTTCAAAAGAAGGTGGATTCTTAAACGGACCATCTTTTAGTATTTCCAAAATCTTTAATGCTTTATCTTTCAATCCTGATTGGGAGAGCTTTTCAGCATCCTTCTGAGCTGCTTTTGTATAAATCAGTTTCCAACTCACCAGTTAAGTTCCTCAGAGCATTCTTCAACAGGAGTTTTCATCCCTTCAATAATGGACTTGCGCATTCTGGGGATAGATAGCAGGTAAAGAGTTTCCTGGATATCGTTCCAGTCTTCTTCGGATATGAGAACAGCATTTCCCCTCTTACCTGAAATTATTACAGGTTTATGGCTTTCAGCCGTTTTATCTATCAGCCTGTACAGATTTGCCCTGGCTTCGGTTGCATTTATTATCGTCATATATCCTCCAATTTAAACACAAAGACAAAGTACGTAAAAGCGTACGTAAATCAAGTTGTTTTTTCATCCAACCCTGTAACTTGATATAAGTACGAAAGGCTTGTGTCAAATCGATTCATAAAACCACTAATTGTGAAGCGATTTTTTATTTGACCTCATCTTTCAACAGATTAATTTCGTTACAAAAAAGAATGGAGTGATTTATGACTTTCCAAAAATCAATCACCTTTTCTACTTCCGGTCATAGGGATATGCATGAAATCACAAAAGAGATTTCAGAAGCAGTTTCTGAATCCGGCATCCAAAACGGAATTGTACATATTTTCAACATCGGCAGTACCGGAGCAATTGGCACGATCGAATTTGAACCCGGATTGAAAAGAGACCTTCCTGAAATCCTGGACAAACTTATTCCTCCCAGCAGGAAATATGGACATGAACAAACCTGGCACGATGGAAATGCACATTCTCATCTGCAAGCAACTTTGCTAGGTCCATCATTAACAGTTCCAATACAAAATGGTAAACTTGAGCTGGGAATCTGGCAACAGATTTTTCATCTGGAATGCGATATCAAACCAAGGACAAGAAAGTTGATAATAACTGTGACAGGAGAATGAAATGGATTATTTTACGATTGTACTTATAGGAATCGGACTGTCTATGGACGCTTTTGTTGTTTCTATTGCCAGCGGAGTTACTCTATGAAAGAAATATAATATTCCTTACACTTTCGGATTTGAGGGAAAATTTATTTTGAAAATCGTACCATCCTTACGAAGAAGCTCAATCTTACCATGAAGCTGGTCTGTTAAGGCAATCACTAACTGCATTCCCAGTGAATCTGTATTTCTAAAATCAATGTCAGGTGGAAATCCAATACCATTATCCTGTACTATGAAAATGTATTCATTCTTCAAATATTCTATACTTATACCGATTTCACCTTCCTTGTCATCAGGAAAAGCATATTTAAACGAATTTGATACCAGTTCATTGATAATTAAACCACAAGGTATGGCTTTTGTTATATCTAAATTTACACCTTCCATATCAACTCTTAATTTGATTCGATCTATATTAATATTATAAGATCTAGCCAGATAATTTATAAGAAGTTGTGTGTAATGTTTGAAATCAACTTGTTCAAAGTTTTCTGATTGATATAATTTTTCATGGATAAGAGCCATAGATTTAACACGATGCTGGCTATCTTTAAACAATTTCAATGCTTTTTCATCACTAATATAACCTGATTGAAGTTTAAGCATGCTTGATATTATCTGCATATTATTCTTCACTCGATGATGAACTTCTTTTAACAACAGTTCCTTTTCTCTTAAAGAAGATTCAATTTTTTCATCAGCTTTCTTGTGTTCGGTAATATCCTCTGTAATAATAATAACTTTATCTACTTCATCATTCTCATCTTTAATTGTATAAAAATATTGAGAAATCCATTTAATCTTCTCAGGTTCGAACTTTTCACTTTGAACCATTATTCCCGGAATAAAAGTTGAACCACCTTTTTCATATACTCTTTTAACCTTTAGTATATGTTCACCCAGATAAGAATCGCGTTCATTAAATTCCAGTTTTTTACGAACTGCATAATCTTTTAATAAATCTTTTTTTGTTTTAACCCAGATTTTCATCCAAGCTTTATTTGCAATTATCAATCTTCCGTAGCGATCTCTTGCTGAAATACCTAAAGGCGAGTGATCAATAATTGCACGGTTAAATTTTTCACTTGATTTTAAAGCTCTTTCAGCTCGTTTACGTGTTATCGCTATAGCAATTTGTTCTGATACAAATTCCAGAATCCATAAATCATTTTTAGTGAACTGATCAGGATTATTATAACTCTGTACTGCTATAGCACCGACAACTCTATTTTCTATCTTTAAAGGTACTCCCAACCAGATCTTACTTTTCCAATCAGACTGAGGAATAATTTTTCGTGTTATAAGTTCATTTCTTTTTTCAACAGTTAAATATAATGATTTCCCGGAACGAATAACATGAGCTGTTATACCATTCCTTAATTGCTGGGGTTCAGGTGTTGATTTCATAAGTTCATCCACATAATACGGAGCTGTAATAATATTGGTTTTCTCATCATAAATAGCAATATAAAAATTCGTTGTATCAATAATTAATCCTAAATATTTACGAATAATTTTATAAAGCTCATCCAAATCATCCGTAGTATTCACTGCATTTAAAATATTATATAATACTGACTGAATTTTTTCATTTTTCTTCTGCTCTGTGATATCAACGAATACAGCTATGGCGCCCAAATATTCGTTATCTTCTGTAATGGGGCTGGCACTTACTTTTATTATTCTTTTTTGACCATCCTCACGCAAAATTATTGTTTCATATTTTGAAGATTCACCTTTTTTTCGCAATTCAGTTTGCTTTGTCACTTTATTAAATTCTTCCAAATCCATAAAGTCTCGAATATTTTTTCCAATCAGTTCATCCTCTGAACAATCAAAAATCTCTAAAGCAGAAGGATTAGCATAGGTAAATCTCTCCTCTTTATCAACTATAACTAAACCCTCATGAATTTTCTGTATTAGGTTTGTATAATTTTTTTCAACTAATTTTAAATCATGCGATGTACTTACAAATTCTGTAGTGCGTTTTTTAATTCTTTCTTCCAGTTCTTTTTTGATTTTCTGGAGTTCTTTTTCTGCAATACATCTTTCCTGCATCTCTTTTTGCAACTGTTTATTCATTTTTACTTTTAAATAATAACGATAATAAAGTAACAGAATAATTATTAATAATACAGAAATATGAAGAATAAATGAAATTCTTTGTTTGGAAATTTTTAAATTTTTGATTTCCTTTATTTTTTGTTCAATATAATTATTTATTTCACTTATATTACTTCTTATTTCTGTTTCAGTTTTATTCTCTTCTGAAAAAAGGTCAGGAGTGATCTTCACTAAATTTGTAATACATAAAAAAGATAAAGTCGTAATAATAATAAAATTCAGAATTATTTTTTTTCTCACCTTTATCCTTTTTAAATCATTATATCCAATTTGATATTATTTTTATATTTTTTAGTGTCAATAATAAAAAAACTGATTAATTCAATTCTTTTAAAATTTTTCCTGCAAAGGCTTCCCCGATTCCTTTTACTTTCAAAATTTCTTCCACTTGAGCTTTTCTTATATTTTCAACAGAACCAAACTCCTTAAGTAATAAAAATTTAGTTTTTATTCCTATTCCTTTTATCTTATCCAGTTCACTTGTAAGAGTACGTGAACTTCTTCTTTTTCTATGAAAAGTAATAGCAAACCTGTGAGCTTCATCACGTATTTTAATAAGCAATCTTAAAGCAGATGATGAACGAGATAAAATAATCGATTGAGAAATATTCGGAAGAAAAACTTCCTCTAACCTTTTTGCCAGAGAGATAATTTCCATATCTTCAACACCTTTTTCAACTAGAATCCTATTTGCTGAACTCAATTGTCCTTTTCCCCCATCAATGATAATCAGATCAGGTTTTTCCTGCTTTTCAATTTTAGTTAAATATCTATCTAATGTTTCTGCCATGGACGCAAAATCATCCTGACCATCTACAGTTTTGATAATATAATGACGATAATTTTTTTTCTTGGATTTTCCATTTTCAAAAAAAACAAGAGAAGAGACCGTATCTGTCCCCTGGATTGTCGAAATATCAAGACAAATTATTTTACGAGGAAGTTTTTTAAGTTTTAATTTATCCTTTAATTCTTTAATGGGAAAGATGGTTCTATCACTTTTTCTTAAATATTTAAGCTTTTCCTCTTCCACATAATTAAAAGCGTTTTCTTTAGCAATCTTAATAAGAGATTTCATTTCTCCACGATAAGGTATAGTTAATTTATTTTTTAGAAATGTATTTATGCTCTTAAAGTCATCCGGCTCTATTTGCAATAAAATCTTATAGGGAAGATTATCCAGTTTTTCTACATAATACTGTTTTAAAAAAGCTCCTAATAATTCAGAAATATTAGAATTTTCCACATTGTTCAATGCATAGATTTCTTTATTTAGAAGTTTTCCTGATAAAATCTTCAAAACAGCAACAGCGGCTTTATTTTCTTCTTTATAAATCCCGATCACATCACGGTTTTTCTGATCTGTAAAAAACATATTTTTAGTATTATTGATTTTTTGAATGTTATTGATTTTATCCCTGTATTCAGCAGCTTTCTCAAATTTCTTTTTTTCTGCCAGGTTAAACATTTCGCCTTTTAGCTCTTCTATTACTTCCTGGTTCCTTCCATTTAAGAAATTCATGATATGTTTTATCAATTTTTTATAATCATTTATTGTAATTTTTCCTATACAAGGTGCAGGACATTTTCCCATCTGATAATTTATACAAGCTCGTTTATAAACCGATTTTTCTTCAGTAATTTTTCTTTTGCATGTTCTATACGGGAAGATCCATTCAAGTAATCTTACTGTTTTCCTAATGGCTTTGGTTTCAGTATATGGACCAAAATACTTTGACCCATCTTTTTTCAGTTCCCTTGTAACAAAAATCCTGGGAAATAGTTCATTTGTAGTAACTTTTATAAATGGATATTGCTTATCATCTTTAAGTAAAATATTATATTTTGGTTTGTATTTTTTTATTAGATTACTCTCTAATTGAAGTGCTTCATTTTCTTTATTGGTAATTATATAATCAAAATTTGTGATATGGAATATCAGTTCCTGCGTTTTCTGATCAGATGGAGTACCTGTAAAATATGAACGTATCCTGTTTTTCAATATCTTGGCTTTACCTACATAGATAATGTTATCAGAAGAGTCTTTCATAATGTAAACTCCGGATTTCCCCGGAACTAAATTTAATTTTTGCTTTATCTTTTCAGAAATTTTTTCCATATCTTGTTTTTAATATCCTTACTGTACTCAATTTTCAATAAATGTGAACCTGCCATTAATAAAATAAAGCTTATTATTCCCAAACTGACTATTTTTATAATGATGAAGAAAAAACTTGAAATTTCAAAAATTGAGTTTGCATAAACAATGATTAAAAAAATCAACAAAGAGAGAAAAGAAATTTTTAAAATACTATCTGAAACTCTTGGTATTTTTAGCATTTTATATTTCTTTTTCAGATAATAATTCAGAATAGCAAAATGGATCATAGCAGAAATTGAAGTAGCAAAAGCCAGCCCTGCATGCTGCATATAATGCATAAGTATTATATTCAGTAAAATATTAATAACTACAATAAAAGCTGATATTTTAACAGGGGTTTTTGTGTCTTTATTAGCATAAAAAATGGGAATAAGAATACGATTCAAACTAAAAAAGATTAGACCGAGAGAATAAAATAACAAAGCTCTGTACGTCATATTCAGGGATGTTATATCAAAAGCTCCGCGCATAAATATAATCCTGATGAAATCTTTACCCAGTCCGACAATTATAGCAGTTATGGGCAACATTACGTATGATACTGTAATTATGGAAAATCTTAAACTATCCTTAAGTTCAGCCCATTTTTGTTGAGCAACATATTTTGAAAAAAGTGGTAAAACAGCAATCCCAACAGATACACCGAAAACACCAAGAGGTAACTGCATTAATCTATTACCATAACTTAACGCCGCAATACTGCCAGTAGCAAGTAATGAAGCTAAAATCAGATCAACCGCTAAATTAACCTGCCTGATCGCTATACCAATAACACCTGGTATAAACCGTTTCCAAACAGACTCAAGAGCTTTTCCTCTTAAGCTGAAATTAATTTTAATTGTATAACCTATTCTCCATAAAATCGGGAAATTAACAATTGTCTGAAGAATACCACCTAAAATAACACCATAAGCCCATATAACTACTTTCGATTCTACAGTTGGAGCTTCATTCAGGAATATAAAAATACCTAGACATCCTATCATGGCAATATTCAGAAATGCAGATGAAAGACCGGGAATGAAAAAATAATTATGAGAATTTAAAACTGAAATGAGAGTAGAAGAAAGACCTATCAAAAATAAATAAGGAAACATTATCCGTGTTAATTTCAAGGCAAGTAAATAGGTTTTATCATCAAAACCAGGAGCAATAACTCTTACAATTAAAGGAGCTAAAAAAATTCCTATCAGGCATAAAACCAGCAAAAAAGTAGATAACAGGGAAAGTACATTCAAAGCGAAATTTATCTGGGATTTTTTATCCTGTTTAATTCCAATTTCATTATATATTGGAACAAAAGCAGCAGAAAGAGCCCCTTCTCCAAAGAGTTTTCTTAAAAGGTTGGGAATTTGATACGCAACCTGGAAAGCATCCGCAACATAAGATGTACCAAAGAAATAGGTCATTATAATATCACGCAATAATCCGAATATCCGACTTATAAATACAGCAACAGACATTGAGCCTATATTTTTAACTAATTTTTTCTTATTCATACAGTTCCTTATGTTTTAAAATTATCAATGATAAAAAAAAGAATTTGGGTAATGTTGTAAATAAAATTGTTAATTTGCATTGACAAAAAAGCTTATAAGATGTTATTTATGAAAAATTTAAAAAAAATAAAATAATAATGAGTACTAAAATGGACATAGAAAAAATTTCGTTTGGAGTTATTACTCGAAGTTTGACACAACTTTCACCGATAAAGGATTTTTTGGAAAACGCTCAGAAATATGGACATACTATTAACCATTTGATTATAGGATACAATAGCTATGTAGACCCCAAAATAATAAATCAATTAAAAAGTTACTGCCAAATTACAACAGTTCAAAGGGGTAATTCCCCCTATTTAGTTGAATCTATGAAAAAAATAGGATTAACAGGTAATGAAATTGAAACTATTATTGGAACTCCTCATTTAAAAAAATATGGAATGGTTGCTTATGGAACTTCGAGAAATTATGTACTTTTAACTGCTATATTTAAAGAAATCGATTTTCTTATGTACTTTGATTCTGATATCTATCCCAAAATACTGGTTGGTCAAGAAAATGGAGAATACTTTTTTCAGGAAATTGATTTTGTGGGGAATCATCTTAAATTCCTGAGAACCACTAATGATATTGTTGTAACTTCAAGTGATTATACAGGTTATTATATTATACCCAAAATGAATTTTCCTTATCTAAGAGAACTGCTTTTCGGACTACAAAAAGAAGATAGATTTTACTATATAAACTCAGTTGACACACCTGTGGTTCGTAACTGTTGTTTAAAAAATATTTTTAACACAAATAAAATTTTAGGTGGAAATCAAGCAATTGATCTTAGAAAATTTGCTCTTATACCACCTTTTTATTCAACAACTTTGGTGATGGATGATGAATGTTTTCTGGGGAGAGGAGAAGATACCCTTTTTGGTCCGATCATCTATTCTTTTGATGGTCGATGTGTAGATATAGATTTACTCATCTTTCATGATTGTTTCGGAGATTTCCCTAATAAGCCTGATATTTCTATTAAGAAAAATCTGGATCGGTTTTATTATGCCTGTATGGGATGGATTATTCGTAACCCGTTCTTCAATTGGATTCGTAAGGAATATTTTGATGAAGCAGAAAAAATCGATTATAAAGAAAGGCTTGAAGCATTAAAAATAGGAAGTAAATCTGCTGCAGAATATTTTTCTGATGAAAGATTCTTGAAAATGCCCGAAGCATTTAAAAAGTCTTATGGGAAACTCCCCCAAGATATTAAACACTTTCACAAGCTTATTAATGCCTGGAATAAAATGAAATTCTTGCTCAAAAAATAAAATGGAGAAGTTATGCGTACATATATGGTTATCCCAACTTACTGGACAGGTCCGAAAGGAGAATGGGAAGAAGGTGATGCAGTTTTTGACCATCCCACACTATTAAACGAAGAAGGAACTCTTGCTCGTATTCTTGAATCACTTCACGTTATTGAAGATAAACATTTTACACTAATTATTATCGGTGTCACAACTAACAATAAATATGAAAACCAAATGATAAAGAGACTTCAATCTATTATAAAAAAGTCAAATGTTGATGTCGATACAATCCTGTTTACAAGAAAGAATCTAATACAACTAAAAAAGACTTTGTACAAAAATATAGAAATGGATGATATCCTGGATTTAAATAATTACGCTAATATTCGAAATATGTGTCTTTTTCTTCCCTACGTACTTGATGCTGAAGTTGCAATTCTGATAGATGATGATGAGATCTTTGAAGACCCTCAATTTGTTTCCAAAACAAAAGAATTCATTGGCAGACGATTTTATGGAAATACTATTGATGGAGTTGCAGGATATTACCTGAACGAAGACAATGAATATTATGATAAAGTAAATATTGAACCCTGGATGACTTATTGGGACAGGTTTGGAGAAAAAAGAGAAGCATTCGATAAAATAATTGGAAGTGAACCGCGTTTGAAAAAAACTCCATTCGCTTTTGGCGGGGCTATGGTTATTCACAGAAATCTGATGCGTATCGTTCCCTTTGACCCTAAAACTACCCGAGGTGAAGATACTGATTATGTTATTAATGCCAGAATTTTCGGATTTAATTTCTACCTGGATAATCAACTGGGGATCAAACATCTCCCACCCCCTAAAAAACATCCTATTTGGAAACGATTCCGTGAAGATATTTATCGCTTCCTGTATGATAAATCCAAATTCGATACTCAAAGACCTGAAATAAATCTCCGTGAAATTAAACCTGAAGATTTCGATCCATATCCCGGTGAGTTTATGAAACCTGACCTGGGCGATAAAATATTCAAAACTAATATTATCCTTGCTTTAAATTATCTCGCTGATAATGATATAGAAGCATGTAAGGAAACAATTAAGAATATCTACCTGGCACGATATGAAGCAATTCCACATTATAATACATTTGATGAATACCTTGCTTTCCAGAAAAAATGGAGAAAATTATTTGAATACACCAAAAGCCTGGATACAAAGCTAAAAGATATTATTATGAAGTGTAGAATTGTAGAACATGATAAATACAAGGAAGCCAAAAATCGTAAGTTCAATAAAATCAGCATAAGCAAGGACATGGTTTTAGAAGACATCGAACTTTTTAAACCCCTCACCAATAAAGAATTACGACGTCTTCTGGAAATCTCGAATATCACCCATCTTAAGAAAAATGAATATCTCTTTCAAGCTGGTGATATTAATAGCAATATTTACATTATACTAAACGGTAGATTACAGATATTAAAAAACCATTTAAATGCAAGGGACAACCTGATCGTGACTGAACTGACCGCAGGTAATTATCTGAATGAAACATCAATATTTTTCGATCAACCACATTCTGTATCGGTAATCGCTGCTTCAGACACCGAACTGCTGGAAATACCTAAAGATAAAATATTAACAATTATCAAAGAAAACTGTGAGCTTTCTTCTAAATTATTGTGGAATATTTCCAAAGAATTAAGTGGAAGTTTAATAAAAACAACCAAAAAATATTCTGACAGCATAGAACAAGATTCTGATGTTTCGGATATATTCTAATCCGGAATTTAAATATGAAAGTTCTTCTTATCAACCATTTCCCATTGCAAGGTTCAGGAAGTGGGATTTATACTCTTAATATTGCTCAGGAATTAATTAAGGAAGGATACACAGTTTTCGTGATCGATATAGATAATCAAATAGATAATTCAAATTACTCATTTGAGAGAAAAACTATTCTTTGTGATGAGACCAAAAACCCAAATCCTGATATAAAATTCAACTTCCCATGCTTTACAACTCATCCCAGAAGTATGAATACTTATTATAGCTTGAGTAATGAAGAACTACTGGAATATGTTGATACTTTCACCAGAATAACAAAACAGGTTTCCTATGAATTCCAACCCGATATCATTCATGCTCAGCACCTATGGGTTACTCCCTTTGCTGCTTTACATACAGGCGTCCCCTATGTTGTAACTGCTCATGGTACGGACTTAATGGGATTCAAAAAAGATAAACGCTACCATAAATATGCATTGGAAGGAGCAAAGAACGCAAGCAAGATCATCACTATATCCAGACAAGTACATAATGATACACTTGCTCTTTATAAACTCCCTGAAGAACAATTGATCCTTAATCCCAATGGATTTGACGATAATATTTTTAAAGTTAAGACCGTGAATAAAGTAGAACTTTTCAAAAAATTTGATCTGGATATAGTTCCTGAAAAACTGGTTAGTTTCGTTGGAAAATTCACGAACTTCAAAGGTATAGATGTGCTTATTAAAGCCGCACGAATAGTTACTGACAAGATTCCGGATGTGGCTTTTGCTCTTGCCGGCGATGGTGAACTAATGCTGGATATGAAAAAACTGAAAGCAGAATTGAACCTGAATAATGTATATTTTCTTGGTCATCAGAACCAAACTGATGTAGCTTCACTTTATAATGCTGCGGAAGTTTCGGTTGTTCCCTCCCGTATTGAGCCTTTCGGACTGGTTGCCATTGAAGCTTTAGCTTGTGGAACACCGGTTGTAGCCACTCGCGCCGGTGGTCTCCCTGATTTTGTGAACGATAAAATTGGACAGCTCGTAGAAATGGAGAATCCTGATGCTCTGGCAGATGCAATCATTGAAGAACTTCAAAATAATACAAAACGAACTAAAGGGAAATATGCTGCATCTTATGCTCATGAAAATTATTCATGGAATAAAACATTGCATAAAGTGATAGAAATTTATAAGGGAGCTATTTAAACTTGAATGAAACTTAACTTACTCAGCAGTAAGTTTTTCCAAGATATTTTCAAGCTTTTCTACACCTTTCTGCCAGGAATATTCATCTTCCATTAATTTTCTACCATTAACAGAAAGTTTCTGGTACAAATCTTTATCAGTAAGAACCTGATATACTTTTTCTGCAAAGTCTTCCGGTTTATCTGCAATTAAAAAATGTTCTCCATCCTTTCCATGAATACCCTCAGCACCTAAATCAGTGGAAACTAAAGGTAATCCGCAGGACATTGCTTCAAGAGCTTTCCCACGGAATCCTCCTCCCAATCGAACCGGCACAATGGAAATCATAGAGAGATCAAAATAGGGTTTCACACTATCAACAAAACCTGTAACAATAACTTTATCTTTTTCATCAAAATCCTTAATTTCCTGATTAGGATTCTGCCCAACGATATAAAGCTTTGCATCCGGTATTTTTTTTCTTATCATTGGTAAAATTACTTTACAAAAATATATAATCCCATCTACATTAGGTAAGTGTCCGAAATTTCCAAGAAACATAATAGAGTTTTTTTCAGGTTTTCTTTCCTCCAGGTTGAAGTAATCTACATCAACTCCGTGCGGAACAACTTTTACTTTCAGTCTTGGATTATACCTGAGCAATTCTTCTTTTCCTTCATAAGTTAACGTCAATACAAGGTCTGCTGATTCGTACATTTTAAATTCATATCCCACTAATTTTACATAATACAAAAAAGCTTTAATACCTTCCCGTGAAAAACCTTTAGCTCTCATTAATTTTCTCCGCGCAATAGTATAACACTCATGAACTGACATTATTTTTTTTGTTTCAGAAGGGATTCCCCTGTTATTATAAATATATTGAGCCATCATTGAATACTCGGAGATAATGCAATCATAATGCTCTTCTTTAGCCATTTCTGCAACTTTATTCAAAAAAAAATTTGAGTATGTCATCAAGAAGTAATTAGGTTTCTTTAGAAATATAAAATCAAATATATTTCTTAAAATTCCTCTTCGTTTTGGAAATGGGAAGAGTTCGATCCTCTTGCAAAAACGTTCCAAACTTGGTAAAAATTGTCTTTGTTCTTCCCTAATGAAAGATAATAGATGTACTTCATGTTTCTGTGAGAGATATTTTATCCTGTTATAGATAATTATCGGTCCACCAACAATCCTGGAATGAGGGAATTCTTTAGGTAAAAATAATATTTTCATTCTTCCGCCTTCAATCTATATATTTTGTTAAAAATAATTTCTTATAATGTTTAGTCAAATAAATTATGTTATTTTCATTTGACATTAAATCTTTTCTTACTAATTTGTCATATATAGTTCGTTATATTTTTTATAGGGGGTGACCAGGTTTCGACAGGGATAAAGGGGATTGTTGATGCATGCCGAGAAGATTACCTACTCGTTAAACATGGTGATAATCAAATCTAAACGCAAACGATAACTTTGCATTAGCTGCATAAAACAGCTACGTTCCCTGCTTGTTTTGCTGTTAGGCAATTAGATGAACGTCATTTATAACAGCTATAGGTGATGGATGTCTATAAAATCATCCGAAACTCATAGACTGGCTTGATTGTACAGGTTGACTGTTCTCCTACTTGAAAGCGAGATCTTAAAACAGCTAAGCATGTAGATTCAGCTTTTGACTTATCTTTGGACGCGGGTTCGATTCCCGCCACCTCCACCAGTCTTCGTTTTGAACAAAGTGAAAAACAGAAGACTGTCCCGGCGAAGTAGCTTTAGCTAACGAAGCCGGACAAATTACTATTATAAATGAAAAATCGCTCAAACTACGCCCGGACAGGCCAATTATGTATTACGTTTATATTATACAGAGTTTAGCTGATGATACTAAACATTACACCGGATTTTCAGAAGAGATTGAAAAGAGATTGATCAAACATAATAATGGAGAAGTTCCACATACAACTAAATATAAACCCTGGGAAATTTTAGTGTATACCGCTTTTGAA
>JAUXFF010000237.1 GCA_030620155.1 Candidatus Cloacimonadota bacterium
ACATTTGTTGGAATTTCTGGTGCTGTAAATGTAGGATTCACTGCTGTCGGGTCTGACAAAATAATGCCTGCGGGTGCTGTCCATTGATAGGTAAGTGGATCATTATCCGGGTCATAAGAACCAGAGCCATCAAGTTGAACAGTTTCAAATTCTAATACTGCCTGGTCAGCTCCTGCATCTGCTATCGGTGCATGATTAGAAATAAATTCATCTGCTCCAATATCAGGATTTGTTTCATCACGAAGATCGTAATCAAAGTCAGTTGTAATTCCTGTAATTGGAGTTCCTTCACCGATGCAGGAGCTAGTTGAATTTAAGTGTAAATCAGGAAATATTAAATCCGGGTCTCCGGAGAGAGAATTTTCATCTCTTGGAGCATATCCGGGAGCACTTTGTAAATCTGCTAAAGTGTTGTAATCTGTAGTGCCTAATTGTGCTACATAGCGGTCATCGGAAGGGTCATCAGAGTTTACGGTTAAAAAATTAAAGTCACTTTCATCAAATGTTTCGGTTTTCATTTTAATGGCATAATGATTATTTCCACCTCCCGTTCTTTCATTTATTAATATATTATTTTTGAAAATATCACCACCGAAATCTGCAGTGGTGCAAAAGCAATATGATGACCTGGATATAGTGCTGTTTCCACCCATAAAAATTGTGTTATAGTAAAACTCGTTATAAGTATAATCAGTACTTGCACGATAAATCCCATAAGCCTTATTGACGGTAGATTCAGGGCAAAGGTATATGATATTATTATAAATCAAATTATGGTGTGAATCTGAAGTTATAAATATTCCATAAGGCTTGGCAGTTGAGGAACACCATAGATCATGAATGTAGTTATGATGGATTTTAGTTCCTGTGCAACTTGATGAACCAGCCCTAATACCATAAGCAGAAGTGTTTCCCTGTAAGGTCTGGTAGATTTCATTTCCTTCAACATTACAATTTATCACATCAGTATAAATATATATCCCATCTTTGTTAAAATCATGAACATCATTCTTAACTATTTGAAAATCAACTAATTCTTGCCCTGGGTCACCATCCATCAGAATACCAAAAGTACTTCCTCCAATAACTTCACAATTATAAAGAGTATCAGCTTCCATGCCAACCAAAGGTGCTCCAACATTATAAGTGGAAAAGTACACAGGCATAGACCAACCTGTGCGTTCTGTGTTGTCTTCATTAAAAATTATCATATTTTTTAAACTACAATGGTCGGAACCGTTTGAAATCCAAAAAGTCTGAACTTCAATATCATCTGAAGATCTCCAACCATTGATTCTCATATTTCTGCTTTCATCACTGCTACCATAAGGTGTGCCATTAAAACTTATGTAATCTGAATTATGAATTCTAAAACCATAATTAAAGGTTTGTGTTAGAGTGATATTTATCTCTACATTTGCATCATCATCAGGTCGGAATATAACAGGATTATCGTTTGTTCCTGCAACATCGCAAATCATCAGGTTTTCATTTTCCGTGTAAATGCCATCACGAATCAGGAAGGTTACACCACCTGCTCCCACACCTTGAGAATTCAAATCATTGATGGCGGATTCAATTGTAGTATAATCAGGAGCAGTTCCCCCAATATACTTAATACCTGTAAGCTGTGCAAATGATACGGAAGGTAATAATATTAGAAAGTATAGCAAACTCAATAAAACAAATATTTTCATTGTTTTCCTCCTTTTATATAGCTATAATTTTTATAGCTGGTTTTAACTTTTTAGTCAAACTTATTTTTTTCTTATTAAAATCATTTTTCTGATTCAGAAATTTCATTACAAGAACAAATTTCTCAACAGCTTCTTCAATAGAGATTTTTACTGCTTTACAAGTTTTTGTAGCACCTGTGATCATCTTGATATTTTTCTTTTCAGAATATCCGAGAAACTGATTTAAGAACCATTTTCTCTTAACTCTTTTCACGAAAGAAGGTGTATCTTCGCTGGAAAGAATTTTAACGGATAACACCTTCCCTGTTCCATCTAATTGAATTCCGACATTTGTGATACCTTCGTATCCTACAGGTTTGGAAAAATCGGAAGAAATGATGAAGAAGACCAGATTGCCTTCTTCATCATTGTATTGTGCGAATCTAACATCTTCGAAGGTGCAGAAAG
>JAUXFF010000079.1 GCA_030620155.1 Candidatus Cloacimonadota bacterium
AGAAAGAAGAGTAGAAAAAGCCAATTAATTCCCATTTTAAAAGGGGGAATTTAAGGGGATTAGAGAATCTGTTGGTTCGCTCGTCCGTCAGGTGCCGGATGTTCCATCCCCGAGGCAACCATATGTTTTTCGTCGCATCGTCCCGATGGGGAATCACACTTTACTTTTGAGATCGAGACGATCTTTGTAAAACCATGTGGTTCAATCGAGAACCTCTGTTGGTTCGCTCATCTTGAGGGAACCATTTGTTTTTCTCCGCATCGTCCCGATGCGGAATCATACTTTACTTTTGAGACCGAGACGATCTCTAATAAACATCTGGTTCAATCGAGGCGATTGAACCAACTTTGTTTCTTAAATCTATTAACTACTACGTTCAAGGTTATACATAGAAGTTCTGTTTGATAATAATAAAGTCCTTCTTTTTTAAAAGATAAACTTAATGTGAGTTAAAAAATTATTTCTTCGACCAGAGAGCGATCTTATTTCCTTCCGTATCGAGGAACCAGGCATAATAACCATGTTCTTCAGGAATCTGTGTTTTGGGAATAATGATTTTCCCTTCAGCAGGTTCAACTCTATCTAAAAAAACCTGCAGGTTGTCACCTCCATTAAGATAAACGATTGTTCCTTTGTCTCCTGGTTCAAATCCTTCACCTTTTACAATTGCCCCACTAATTCCTTCTTTTTCTCCCTGGAAAAACCCCATCCGGTCATTGCCAATCGTTTCTTCTTTCATATCGAATTGCATAATCTCGCTGTAGAATTTTTTTGCTCTTTCGAAATCTATTACAGGTATTTCAAACCAGACTATTGTGTTTTCCATAATTTCCTCCTACATATAAAAATTTCTTTCTTTATCACCTCATCCTCTAACTCCTTCTCCTACAAGGAGAAGGAGAATATTTCCTCTCCTTTTAGGAGAGGATTACCTGTCAAGTCGTAGTTCCAATATACTGGAACGAAGACTGAAGGTGAGGTAAAATACTCTATTATGCAGAACCCTCGAATATTCAAAAGGTAAATTAATTCTTAATTAGTTTGTGTCAAATCAAATAAAACTTTGTGTCTTCTTATTTTGGTGGTAACTTCTAAAATCAACCGTTACAACCTGTCCGACTTTTTAGTCGTCTCTGGTGACTTAATCGCCTTTGGTGATCAGGCGGAAGGTCTCGATTAACCTTTCGAACGGATGCAATCCTTCGGAACGGTAAAGGTAGGCTGTCACTGTTAACCGTTCGCAAGGTCTCCAACCGTTGCGACCTGTCTCGCCGAAGTTTTACGTGAATAAACCGTTGCGAAGGTCTCGTTCCTCGACCGTTCGCAAGGTTATGGCTATTCTACAAAAATCCTGATATAGGTAGCTGGTTTTCCTTCTTCTTCTACTTCCATGTTGAAGAGTTCACCGGTTTCACCGGAAGAAGCCATTTCCACGATTTCTTTCCAGTTGATGGAAGACATATCAAAATCAGAATCTCCGATAGATGCATTTATCTTTCCATTTTTAGGAATAAAATTCAATCCGAACTTTGCCAGTTTTAAGGGGATGAAAATATTAACCTTGGGTTTGGAAGCACCCTCCTGTGTAATCCGGAAAACAAGTCTTTTACTTTTTCCATGAATTGGAAATTTAGGATTTAAGGCTTCCAATAGTTTTGCTGCTTCTTCTGCAGAGATTTTACCTTCTGCTACCATATCGAGTATTTTGCGTTTATCTTCCATTTCTTTGCTCCATTGCCTTGAGCAATTTCTCGGCTTCATCAGCAGTTATTTTTCCATCAGACAGCATTTGCAGAATTTTTAAGCGACTGCGTTCATTCACTTCCCGTTTTTCTTGTTCGGATACTGGCTGATCTTTCACTTTTTCCTGAGCTTTTCCCATAACCATGGAAATCCCTTCATTTATCTCCTGTTCAGCTTTTTCTTTGAATTCCTCTGTGGAAAAATCTTTATATACATTCTTCATTTCATCCTGAACATCAGTCATTACTTCTGTCATGACACTTTTCATGTCCGGAATTTTTATATTTTTCAGTTTCTTTTTTGCTTTCTCCATTTTCCTTAGAATCTTTTCCTTATCACAATATTCATCAGGAATGTGCTTCATTGCATTATCCATAGCCTTGGAAATGTGCGACATATCAAATTTGAATTTACCGTCCTTTATCGGGTTATTCATAAAACTTATACTTCCATGTCTATTCTTCACGAAAATCTCCACTTTACCTGACCCTTTGACCATTTCAATTATATGAGTATTCCCTTCCTGCCTGCGATCATAATTTCCTTCTAATCCTACATGTAATCCGCCTAATTCATTTCTCGCTTCGATCTCATACGGAACTTCATCCGGTATAATAAGATGAATTTTTCCATTCTCATTTTCAAATTTGAACTGCCCCTTGTCTATGGGAGTGAATTCATAGTAAATCATACCATTTTGATTCATAATGGTGACTTTGCTGAATTCAGCATCCTGAACTCGAATAGCTCCGTTTTCATTTTCTAAATCCAAACTGCCCTTGCAACCGATCAATTTAAACGATCCATTTTCAGATTTTATATTGAAATTCCCATCACATTTCTTCATTTTAAGTGAACCGTTCTCTGTTTCCAGGTTCGCATCGCTATTACAATCCAATAGTTTCATTGCACCATTTTCAGTTTTACAAACCAGGTCACCATTCACATGATCCATTTTGACAGCTCCATTTTCAGTTGTAACTGTCTGTATACCGTGAAGGTTTTCAATCGAAATCCCGCCGTTCTCGGTTTTTGCTATTATTTCTGTAACATGAGGAACTTTCAACTCCAAACGTGACTCCATATATTTTATATTGTCAGGTTCATTCAGCTTGATATATAAAGTGTTTTTCTTTTTGTTGTATTTTGTATCAACTATATCTTCAATTAAGATATCCTGATTCTCTTCTTTTTCGAAATCAAATTTAATAAAAAATTCTGATGTTTCCTTTTCCCAGCCAACTACACTAAGTCCATAATTTTCCGAGGAAAATTCTACTACAAGGTCTTTCTTAGTCTTAAATTCATAGGTTTTTTCTAATTTAAACATTTTTAACTCCTCTTTTTTAATTTTTCAATTGCTTCATCAACAGAAATATCACCTTTCTCAATTTCTTCGAGAATTTCTGTAGAAAAATCTTCAAATCCTGGTCGTGATTGTGGACATAACACTCCGGAAACCTCTGACAGACGGTTTTTAACTGTAGGATAGGAAATTCCTAAAGCTTTCTCCACTTCCTTAATATTCCCTCCGTTACATACAAATACTTTTACAAATTCCTGCTGACTTATTGATAAAGATGCCAGATCACCAATACTAAATCTCCCTTTTATTGTTGTATCACATTTAGGGCAGTGATATTCAATAATTTCAAGACTTGAATTACATGTGGGACACTGTTTTAATCTTTGATTCATAATAACCTCCTGTTTACAGAAACAGAAAATTAATTATATGTTAATTTTGTCAACTAAAATATTAATATTATTAATATTTGAATTGAATTTATTGATATTTTTGTTATATAATTTATATTTTGTTAAGTTTGGATAAAAAAAGAGTGAGTTTTTTTTCAAAACTCACTTTTAAATTTGAATAATATGATATTTGTTAGTTTTAAATTGATTAATTTGCTGTTTTCCAACTTTTGAGAAAATCTAAAAGTTTCCCGAAGTCATTGATATAATCAGGAGTAACATCGATTTGTAAACAGGTTTCTTTTTTATCAATGGTTGTATAATTGCACCAACCTTCGAAGGATTCCAAAAAATATCCCAAATAAATCAACTCATCTGGATCTATTTTAATAAGGATTCTTTTTGTACAATCTTTTAGAAAACTTTCATTTTTGATCTGGAATTTCATTTGTTGAACAATTATAATAGAGCATATTTAAGAACATCATCAACTGTTTCAGCCAGGATAATATTCATACTTTTCTTAATCTCTTCCTGAATTTCTTTCAGATTTGGCTCGTTTTTTTTAGGGATGATAACATTCGAAATTTTAGCTCTTTTAGCAGCAATTAACTTTTCAGCCAGACCTCCAATTGGCAGGACATTCCCGGATAAAGTAATTTCACCGGTCATGGCGAGATTGTGTTTGACCTTTTTCCCTGATAATATTGAAATTATTGCTGTAATAATTGTAACACCGGCAGATGGGCCATCTTTTGGTATCGATCCTTCAGGAATATGAAGATGTATATCGTATTCTTTATAGAAATCTTCTTTTATCTTATATTTTCTTGCATTAATCCGAGCATAACTCAAGGCAGCTTTGGCAGATTCCTGCATAACATCGCCAAGTTGACCGGTCAATTTTAATTTTCCTTCTCCTTTCATTTTCACTACTTCAACTTGTAAGGTCTCTCCTCCGTAAGAAGTCCAGGCAAGTCCAGTCACAACACCCAACGCGTCTTTTCTATTAACCTCTGAATACAGGTGTTTCGGTATTCCCAGAAATCCTTCTAAATCTGGAGCTTTAATAGTTATGATATTCTTTATCTTTCTTTCCACATATTTCTTTGCGACCTTTCTAAGAATCGTTGAAAGTTGACGTTCCAGTTCTCTAACTCCAGCTTCTCTTGTATATAATTCGATAATCTTAGCAATTGTTGATTTCTGATATTTAATGGTTATCTGATCTCCAATATCATGTTCTTTTATTACTTTGGGGATAAGATGACCAGAAGCAATTTTCATTTTTTCATAAGATGTATAGCCCGGAATTTTAATTACTTCCATTCTATCAATTAAGGGTCTGGGAATAGTGGATAATGTATTTGCTGTAGTGATAAAGATAACCTGAGAGAGATCATAACTGAAATCAAGATAATGGTCTCGAAAAGAATTATTTTGTTCCGGATCGAGTACTTCCAGAAGAGCTGAAGCAGGATCACCCCGGAAATCCATACTCATTTTATCTACTTCATCCATCATTATCAGGGGATTACGAGTTCCGGCTTTTTTCATACTTTGAATAATAACACCAGGTAAAGCTCCGACATATGTACGGCGATGGCCTCTGATTTCTGCTTCATCACGGACCCCACCAAGAGAAAGTCGTACAAACTTTCTATCCATTGCCCTTGCCAGGGATCTTCCCAAAGAAGTTTTACCTACTCCAGGTGGTCCTACAAAACATAATATCTGCCCTTTCACTTTTTTTGCCAGTTTTACAATAGCCAGATATTCTAAAATTCGTTCTTTTACTTTTATCAAACCATAATGATCTTCATCCAGTATTTGTTGAGCATCCTGAAGTTCAAAATCTTTTATTTCCGGTTTATCCCATGGCAAATCCAGGATCCAGGTTAAATATGTATGCACCACAGAGTACTCTGGTGAAAATGTATTCATCCTGCTTAATTTTTTCAATTCCTCCTCAGCTTTGTTTCTTGCTTCAGCAGTTAAATTAGTTTTTTTGATTTTATTTCTAAAATCAATCAGGTCAGATTTTTCTTCTTTAGTGATTCCCAATTCTTTATTAATTGCTTTTAATTGTTCTGTAAGATAATATTCTTTCTGGAGTTTACTGAGTTTATGTTTAACAGTTCCATCAATTTTATTTTCCAGTCTTAATATTTGAATTTCTTCATTTGTAATCTTAAAAATCCTCTCAATTGATTCATAAAGGTAATCTATTTCAAAGAGTCTTTGTTTTTTTTTAATTTCGATCTGGATATTAGCCAGGGCAAAATAGAAGAATTCAGCTGGTTTATATGCACTATGCAGAGGTATCAAAGACTCTTCGGGAATTGTTTTATTTAATTTAACATATTGGGAAAAAGCTTTCTTAAAAGAACGTAAGAGAGCTTCGGTTTCCATCTTGTTTTTTTCGCGTATTTTATCATTCCTTTTAAAATAGGCTTCCAGGTATCTTTTGTTTTTAAAGAAACGTATCACCGAGACTCTTAACTCACCTTCAACTAATAATCGCATTGTACCGTCAGGAAGTTTAAGAACCTGTAAAACAGTGCAGAGTGAACCTGTTCTATAAAGGTCTTTTGCTTTTGGATCTTCATCAAACTCAGCATTACTTTTTTGGGTTACACAAATCACTTTTTTTTCACTCAATAAAGCTCTTTCAGCAGCATTAATTGAGGCTATTCTTCCAACAAGTAAAGGAGTGATTGTATATGGTACAACAAGAGTATTCCTCAGGGGAATCACAGGATAACTTTTGAAATTCATATCTTCTTTTGCCATTATACCTCGCTATTATATATTAACTTTTTTTATAGAATTTAAAAAATAATTTATCTCCTGGAAAATTCAAAAGCATCAAATTCATATCCTATAGACAGATAATAATATATTTTTTGCTCTTCATCAATAGCAGCAGCTATACGTAGCGGACCTAAGATAGTATCAAAACCTAATTTTATTCCACCTGCATGATAGAGATTTTTTTCAGGTAACCAAACATCACTCTTTCCAAGGGATAGCACATTATAATGTAAATCAGTAAAAATCTGTCGGGCAATTCTTAATCGTAATGCCATAGTATTGATTTTATATATAGGTGCACTTCTTTCTTTATCATTAAATCCCAAAAAACTGTCAATTCCACCAATATAGAACGGGTCAAAATCTATGTCATATTTTTTAAAATATGATCCATACTCGAACTGGTATTTAATAGATAAATTTCTTCCAAATGGAAAAAGTATTTGTAATTTTGAATAGAATTTCTTATAACCTGCATCACTATAAAAATCTTCTTTAGCTCCTGTTATTTTGGCAAATAATTGTGCACCTTTCATAGGAAAAATAAAATTATCAAGACTTTCATGGTAGATTTTAAATCCAATGCCTGTGGACATAAATTCCGTATCCTCAAAATCCGCTATATCCCGATACGTTTGGGTTTTGAAAGTATAACTGTATATTTCTGCGTTTACAGCTTCCCTGGCATATAATCCAATTCCAAAATTTCCACCAATCTCTTTTGATTTCACACTATTCACTTTCTCATGATCTTCATTATAGGAATATAATCTATACTCTTTCATATGAGGAAATATCCTGAAATATATTCCCCAGTGTTTGCCAAAATTCTTAACATAATCAATATTTATTTCGGTTTTATTTCCTAACTGTAGATTAAATAGCATTTTTGAGTTTCTTTGTATATAATTATTCAATTCTACAGTAATACCTCCCACAAATTCATTATTATTATTATAGGAGAAATTCAAACTCAGGTGCTTCCTGTTTTTTTCCTTAACTTTTATGACCAGGATATATGAACCATTTATAAATTCGATTTTTGGATAAATTATTAAGAATAATTCTGAATTAAACGCATGTTTAAAAGCTTTGAGGATTTTTTTTTTCGTATAATATTCATTAATATGTAATCCTACAAATTCATTAACTTTAGAATTGCTTAAATATTTATTTCCTTTAACAGAAATTTTAGAAAATTTTATCTTCTCGGTTATGAATTCATTTTTCTCTTCTTTTTGCCTGGGAACAGCTTTATAAAATTCATTGAATTGAGAAAAATAAGTTCTTGCAGCTTCTTCACCAAGGAGAATTATTTCTTTTTTTTTATTAAAATCCAGATTTGATATATTATCCAAATCAGGCTTGATCAATAAATCACATAATTGTGCGGATTCTATAACATTTTCTGAAGATTTATAGTTTATTGTCTGATTCAGAACATCTATCAAAGTTATCAGTTCATCCTCATTCCTTAAATTTGAAGTTGTTTGAACTCCAATAATATAATCTGCTCCCATCAGGGAGACAATTTCCACAGGTAGATTTGCGTTAATTCCACCATCAATAAATAATTGATCCTCAAGTTGGAAAGGTTGGAAAATAGTAGGAACGGACATAGAAGCTCTTATGGCTTCATAAATTGCTCCTTTAGAAAAAACCTTAAGCTCACCGGTTACAACATCAGTAGCTGTGCAACGAAAGGGAATTATCAAATCATCAAAATTATTAATATGTGAAACAGGATAAGTGATATCAAACAATTTGTTTATGAGTTTATTCCCTGCAAAAAGAGCTTTTGGTAATCTCGGGATAAAATTATCATTCAGAGCGAAGAAAAAGTTTGTATACGGTTTCCAGCGTTTTTGTCCGATATAGACGTCTTCCCTGGAAATTTTATCACTCAGAATTCCAGGCCAGTTCATATCAAGTATAATTTCTTCGATTTCATCACCTGAATATCCCATTGCGTATAAACCACCAACAATGGCTCCGGTACTGGTTCCCGCTATGTAATCAATAGGGATATCGAGTTCGTCAATGACCTTTAGAACTCCGATATGAGCTAAGCCTCTTGCACCACCTCCGCTAAGAGCAAGACCTATTTTCTCTTGAGCAAAGAGTAATATTGAGACAAATGTAAAAAATAAAATAAATATTAATTTCTTCATAAGAAAACGCTAAAATGATGAAGTTTTAGTACTAAATCCTTTTAAAAACATAAATGATAATATATTTTAATTATCTTCCCTCGTCTCGGAAGAAATCTGTTCAGTTTTTTTGAGTTCTAAAAGTTCCTGTTCTGTTGTTAATTTTTCTTGCTTTAACTGTTCAATCCGGTTCAGTAATTCTTCTTTCTCCTGATATTCAAAGACGGATGCCTTTTCACGTTTACTGTAAATAGCTTCCACTTTAGGTGAGTAGGCTACTATTAAACCGGCAAATACAATGCTGACCATGCTCATTAATTTTATCAAGATATTAATTGAAGGACCGGAAGTATCTTTGAATGGATCGCCTACAGTATCCCCAACTACAGTTGCTTTGTGAAAATCCGAACCCTTTCCTCCGTAGTGTCCGGTTTCAACATATTTTTTTGCATTATCCCAGGCACCACCGGCATTGTTCATCATTATCGCAAGTACGAAACCTGTCGTTAATCCACCAGTTAAAACTCCCATTACTCCTGCAACGCCTGTGATCAGTCCAATAACAATCGGTGTGAGAATTCCCAAAAGGGCAGGAGCAACCATTTCCTTTTGCGCTCCAACTGTAGATATGTGAACGCATTTTGCATATTCAGGTTCAGCTTTACCTTCCATTATTCCCGGAATCTCTTTGAATTGACGACGAACTTCGGCAACCATTGCACCTGCTGCACGACCAACTGCTTTCATAGTTAATGCCGCAAATACAAATGTTACCATCGCACCCATAAATATTCCAACCAGGAATTTAGGATTCATTAAATTTATTTGATAATAATTAATAAAATCTGCAATTGTGGCTTTCCCAATTTCAACAGTACGAACCACTTCACCAGCAAAAGTAATATTCAGAAATTTTTGTCCGGCAAAGATCAATCCTACTCTCACTTCTTCCAGGTAAGCTGCCAGAAGTGCCATAGCGGTAAGTGCAGCCGAACCGATAGCAAAACCTTTTCCGGTAGCTGCTGTGGTATTTCCTACAGAATCAAGATTATCTGTTCTTTTTCTCACTACTTCGGGAAGCTTGCTCATTTCTGCATTCCCACCTGCATTATCTGCTATTGGTCCAAATGCATCCATAGCAAGAGTTACACCTAAAGTGGCAAGCATTCCCACAGCTCCAAAGCCAATACCATAAAGTCCCATTTCCGGAATTTTGAATCCTTTACTCACACTGAATGCTGCCAGGATGGCAATTCCAATAATAATAACAGGTGCTGCTACGGATTTCATTCCCACAGCAAGACCTTCGATGATAACCGTTGCCGGTCCAAATTCTGCCTGTTTTGCAATTCCCCGTGTAGGAGCATAACTATGAGAGGTTGAACGCTCTGTAAAAAATCCGATTATTATTCCTGCAAAAAGTCCTATCATACTTGCCAGAAACACACCCAGAGAATATTCGGCAGGAAGCATGAGTTTTGTAACAAAAAATGCAACAATCGCTATCAGGATAGAGCTTCCGTAAACACCTTTGTTCAATGCGAACATCAGTTCTTTTGTATCAGCCCCCTCTTTAGTGGAAACCAAATAAATTCCCACTATGGAAAGGAATGCGCCCACACCGGCAAGAACCATCGGAGCAGTTACAAATCGTATCGCCCATGAATTCAGCAGTTCAGTTCCATGACCGAAAATCTGTGTTACTGCTGCCATTCCCAGCGCTGCTGTTGCCAATATCGAACCACAATAGGATTCATACAGATCTGCACCCATTCCGGCTACGTCACCCACATTATCTCCCACATTATCTGCGATAGTAGCGGGATTACGCGGATCATCTTCAGGAATCCCAGCTTCGATTTTTCCCACCAGGTCTGCACCAACATCCGCAGCTTTTGTAAAAATCCCTCCACCCAGACGTGCGAAAAGCGCCTGAGTTGAAGCTCCCATTCCAAAGCTGAGCATGATAACCGTAATCGTATGCAAGCTCATTTTATCCGGATGAAGCGAACTATAATAATTCAATCCGAAAAACCAGGCAGAAATATCAACTAATGCCAGCCCTACAACTACAAGTCCCATAACTCCACCGGCACGAAAAGCAATCTTCAATCCTTTATCAAGACTTTTAGAAGCACCTTGTGTTGTTCTGTTGGAAGCAAGTGTTGCTGTATTCATTCCTATCCAACCTGCAAGTCCACTGAAAAATCCACCGGTAAGGAATGCAAAAGGTATGAGCCAGTGAAGCACATGCAGAACATGAGCCATTATATTGAAAACTATAAATGCAATAATAAAGAAAATTGTTACACCTTTGTATTGCTGCTTGAGATAAGCAAAAGACCCATCACGAACATATTTTGCTATCTTCTGCATCTGTTCGTTACCAGGATCTTCTTTTTTTACACCTTTAAATAAGATAAATGAAAATATCAATGCCATTATTGCCCCAAACGGTGCAACATACCAGATTAACGGAATGTTCATATAAAAACCTCCAAAATTACTGATGATTTCAAATATGAAATAGACAACAAATTAAGCATAATATATTTGTCAAGATTTGTGGCTTTTGGAAATTATAGGGCAATAATCACATTAGAAGAATCAATCAAATTGAGTTGGAAATACTTCAATTCTTTCCTCTTTAATCAATCGATTGTTCATGGACGCCATAGGAATTGTTTTAAATCTATAATATCATTGTTATTAAAAATTATCCCTTCATTCATAAGCATTTTCTTTTGAAGCTCATATCCTCCTTCAAATTTTAATGATATCCCACCCTTACTATTTATTACCCGGTGCCAGGGAAGATTTTCTTTTTGGGAAGAAGAATGTAATATATATGAGACCTGACGAGCAGCTTTAGGATTTCCAGCAAAAGATGCAATCTGTCCATAGGTTGCAACTCTACCCTCAGGTATGTTTTTAATAATTTCTATAACTCTTTCATGAAAGGATTTTTCCATCGCGACACTTCCTTATGAACATAAATAATTATCTCTTTTATATCTATTAATACGTCAACAAATAATTCTTTTTTATGCATCCACCGAAAAAATTTTAAAATCATTGTATTCTTTTTTTCCCTGAAGAATAGCAAGAAGTTCTTTCACCCAGAGGCTTGAAAGCATTGATCTTCATTTCTTTTGTACCGACAAAAGAAATCCGTCTGAGCCGGACAGGCTTCGCAAAGAATCCTCCTCCGCTAAAGCTACGGCGGACAAGAAACTCCCTGCTAATATAGCA
>JAUXFF010000072.1 GCA_030620155.1 Candidatus Cloacimonadota bacterium
AACCAATATGATATTTTTTTGAACCGGATTCCAAATAAAAATCCAGGAAAGGTCCATTACTGACAATGATCTCACCCGACTTTAATCCTGAGATAGGTTCATTTCTTTCAAAGTGAAACATAGTAAAAAATTTCCCGAAAACCTGATCATTCGAGGAAAATAATTTCAGGAAAGGCACTTTTATCTGTCTCATTACATTAAAATTACCGTGAGCATCATTACCTGCAAGTAAATAAAATTTATAACCCTTTAACAATAGCTCTTTCCAGTAAAAGATCGACTCTTCAACAGAATCAAAATTCGAGTTATTTATAATCTGTAAAAAATTCACATCACTTTCTAAATAATCTTTAATAGACCAATTTCCCCTTCGGAGAGTGATTTTCTGCAAAAAGGGAACTTTCTCATTAGGATGAGCAGCAATGAACAGGTTATCTTCTGTATGTAGCTTACAGACTTCTTTTAAGAATCTCTGTGGTTTATTCTTAAACCATTCTTCAGCACTATCCCCTGAACCCTCAATGAATTTATCATGATTTACAGCAAGCAGATGCACATTCCTGCCTTTATAATTGCCAATAGAAACCTCTTCCCCTGCAATTACTCTAAAATCCTCTTTATCTATTTTAGAAACATCTTTTTTCATTGCTTTCCATTTAGGAAGAGCGGGATCTTTTTTGGTATAATCATCCAGAGTATCATCAAGATCATAAGAATGGTCTGTGATAAACAGCCATTTTAATCCAATCGATTTAGCAATTTGTACTGTTGATTGAATATCTGCTCCAAATTCAACCTGATCGGAAGTGTAAATGCTGTGATAATGAGGTTCTCCGGCAAACCAATTTATGGGATAGGGTAATGGATTTTCTGATAAATAACATTTAAAAGGTTTTAATGGAAGTTTATAGTAATTATCATTAATACATTTAAAAGATTTGTTATTTTGTTGATAAGAAAAAAACACATAAATCTCCAAGATCTGTTCAGAGGATATACTATCAATATCCAAATACAGAATAAAGGAATAATAATTTTGTTTGATATATTTTTTAAAATAGAAATCCTGAGAGATTTTTTTCTCTCTGGCAGTTATTTCTATATTAATTTTATCCAATTTTATGGGAAATAAATTACTATCTTTTATTACTATCAGAACTGGAATTCGGGGAGAAATGGATCGAATATTTCTAATTGGAACATCTGCAATAATTTCGGGTTGTTTCTTAAAATACCTGGGAAAGAGAAATTTCAAGTTATAATGAATTTCTGCATAACCAAGAAAAAAGGGGGAAAGCATTATAAATTTAAACTCTCAATAGTAAATAAAAGAAAAACTTTCAACCCTGGTTCATGAAGGTTGAAAGTTTTTTTAAATTTTATAATTTTAAAAAAATTAAGGCAACCAATTGGGATCGATTACTGCTTCAGAAACTTTATCTTTATTCACACCCCAGGGACCTGTTGGTAGAAAATAATAAACAGATGCACCAGTTTTCCCAAAAATTTTATTTGTGGTGGCTACTATTGTACTATCAGTAACAAAGTAATCAAACATAAAAAAATCACCTGATTTTTCCAGTTTATCTTTAATATTAAGAAGGTCTGCACCTGTTTCTTTTGCAGGTAAAATATTATTTGATTCATCCTTAGCAGGTTCAATGTATTTGACAACAGTATGTTCAAACATATAAGTACCGTCACCTTTTTCAGGATCATTTTTAAAGATTACATTAGCTCTTGCAATAATTTGAACATTCTTGATTGCTTCTTTAAGTTTTTCTTTATTAAGTCTATCGTTCCGTAATGGAATAATTAATGTAAATACAATCCCAACCAACATAATTATCATTAAAAGCTCAATTAATGAGAACTTACCTTTTTTTTGAATAGAAGTGCTTTCAGCCATTTTCCCTCCAATTAATTGTTAGCAAAAAACTAAAACAAAACTCTATTGTCAATTACTTTTTAATCTGCTTTAAAACAACTAAAAAACTTTACAAGTATAAGGTGATTTTTTTTGTTTACCACCCGTGTCAAATTATAAAAAAATTAATTGTTGGATATGATTGACGCCATAAAGGATGTTATGAAAAAGTTGATTCTATTATTATTAATATTAATTTCGAATACTGCTTTTACTAAGGAAAATGTATATCTAAAAAAAGATGGCATTTTTGTTAATTATGACTCATTAAAAATAAATTTAGTTAAAAATAAGAAATATACATTCGAAGGTTTTGGTAGTATAGGTATCGAAAGAACCCATTTATCTATAATTGGAGAAAATATTCGTGATGAAGGTGATAAACCTAAAATTGTATTTAAACCAAAATTTATCAAAACCTATGAACTTAATATTAAAGGTTTCTTTAAAGAAAAATGTATTGCTTCTCAAAAGTTTTATTTGTTTGTAAAACCTGAGCCTGGTTTAGAAGAACCGGGAAAGGAATTAATTGAAGAGGAAATAACAATAATCGACACGGTCAAAGCAGTAAAAGAGGAACCGGTTGTAGAAGAAGAAATACCAATTGAGCCTATATTTGAAGAAGAAGTTATTACTTTAATAGACCTTAATACAGCCAGTTTGGAAAAGCTGAAATCTTTACCTGTTTCTGAAAAACAGGCAGAAGATATTTTTAACTATCGCTTTTATATTCAATTTTTCAAAAGTATTTATGACCTCAGGGAAATAGAGTCTATCGATCAGAAAACAATGAACAGGCTCAAACCGCTTCTTATAGTTTCTCATTATGATGATAAAGACGAAGCATCTCAAAGACGTGATGAAATAGCTTATCTTATTGAAAGGTTGGGAAGCAATGAAGGATTACAGGAAGGTATGAGTGATGTCTGGGAAGACTACCTTATGACACCTCGAAATATTAACAAACTTCCCTTTTCCGATATTCTTAACCTTCCCAATACGTCACCCATAGATGCTGCTGCTATTATCAATAGAAGAGCAGTTGGAGATTCAATTTCCAGTTACCGCGATCTACGTCAATCCCCGGGTATCTCTTATTACGGTGCGAAAAATATCAGGTATTATGTATATTACAGCGAGCAGATTTTAGCAAAGAAAATATTTATAGATTACCAGATGAAATACAATGACAGCCCCTATCAGGATGATGCCCTGGAAATGTTCAAAGAATCCATGATCAGATATGAGGATGATCCTGGTACGCCTGGCATTAAAAGACAATCTTACTGGGGTTTTTTCAATATGGAATCTGACAGGACTTCCATACAAAACAAATTAAGGATACGTTACCTGAACGAATGGAAAGCTGGTTGTATTTCTTATTCTTCAAAAGGTGAAGAAAATTTATTAAGAGGAGATAATCAGGATATTCTGAAGGATTCCAAATACTATATTGGTTATGAAAAAGAACTGGATTTTCTGGGTAGGAATTATTTAAAAATTTATGCAGGAAATTATAGAGCTACATTCGGGGAAGGACTGGTTATGGAAAATACGGATTTTTATAGTCCCCGAAAGACAGGTTACGGTTTCAATAAGAGGATAACTGGAATTACCCCTGATATTTCCCGCACCCAGGAATATGCCCTGCGTGGTTTAGCTCTGGATTGGAAACGAGATAATTTGAATGCTGTTTTCTTCTTTTCCAAAGATAATAAAGATGCAGTAGTTTATGATAGCAATGACAATGGAAAGCTGGATAAGGACGACGATATCCTTTCCTATATTACAATGACCAGAAGATTCACAGATGATGAACTTGAATCTGCTGAAGAATATTTCAATAGTTTTTCTGATAATTATAATCAGGTCAGTATTGCTCCCAGGAAAGATGCTCTGGAAGAACAGATAATCGGAGGTCACTTCGAATATTCTCCTTTTATTGGGACTCATATAGGAATCACAGGGTATGAAGCTGTTTATAACCGTGATTTCGTTGTTCCTGAAACTTCCGAATTGAAATATCTATTGATAAGTGTACCTCTAACTGACTCTATATATGCAGAAAAAAAATGGAAGATCACAGACAATGAGATTTCTTCTCTTTATTCCACCCGTTCTGATGAGGTTGGTGATAGAGATTATCGCAGAGTTTTCGGATTCGATTGGAGAACTGTTCTTAATAATACGTCTATCCAGGGTGAATATGCAGAGTTGGAAGTTGATGGAAATTTTGGCAAGTTGGGAGACGACCCCAAAGCAATTATTATCAGTGCTTATACACAATTTGATAATCTATACCTGCTTTCGATGTACCGCAACTATGACCTTGAATTTGATAATCCGTACCACCGCAGTTTCTCCGAAAGTGAAAGATTTGATGATACAGTATTTGAAAAACTTACCTACGCTTTGAATAATACTCTTCTTAATGATATGTATTTGAATTCGGCACAACCTTCGGCAGAGGAGGGTATCTACTTCGAAACCAGGTACCAGTTCCATCAGAAACTCACTCTCACAAAAGCTTACCTGGATATCTGGGAAAGAAAGTCAGATGCTCGAAGGGGAATCCGTTGCGAAGCAAAATTGGAATTCAAACCTATCCACCAGCTACGTATCAGATTACGGCACAAACACCAGGTTAAACGCTATGATGACGACCAGGACAGAAACAAATCACGAGCTGATGAAACAGAACTTAAATTGATATGTTATCTTTCCAATTTTGATAGATTGCAGCTCGGTTATGTTTATGCCACTGTTTTACAGCCACCGTATCTTTCCATTCTTTCTGATCCAGCTCAGGCAAGCGGACCGGATATGGCGCAAGCCAGCACTTTAACGAACGGTGATATGATCTATGTTGATTATACACATAATTTTAATGAGAATCTGAAAGTGATCGGAGCGTTTTCATTCTGGCAGGGACATGGCGTTTCTTTCTGGGATTTTGAAGATATCGAACTGGATTTTGATCAGAAAGATAGAGGTTTTAAATATTGGTTCAACATTCACAGCAGGATATCCAGTAATCTATTTTTATCACTGAAATATAAATATAAACAGTTTCTTACCCGAGAACTAGAATTCAGGAAGTTCAATGTACTTCCTGACCCTGACGAAGGGGAGTATTATTTCCAACGGGTGGAAAGAAAAGAAAATATACTCAGGTTGCAGTTGGATTGGAAATTCTAAGACTTATGAAAGCCTGTTTTTATAATTAATTCAAGATAATTTTTTGGAGGATAGATGAAGAGATATTTATTTTTGATGTTAGTTTTGATGATGATAAACAACCTGTTTTCCTACTCCATTCTGGAGCGAGTAACAGGGAATTATATAGGGAATGTAGATCCCCGTTCTGCAGCCATGGGCTCTGCTGCTGCATCTGGTGGAAACACCCTTTTTGACGTAGTTATCAATCCTGCGAACCTGGGATTTCTCCCTGATGGTTTCGGATTCCAGTTTTCCTATGATTTAATGTCAGATAGTGATAACAGGTCTCTTCCCATGTATAACTCCTTCGATGCTTATGTGGATGATGCTACTTATGCAAGTAATATGAATACATTTGGTAAGTTTACTCCTGGTGCTTTTTATAAAAGAAATTTCGATAAATTTACTATAGCTGCTTCCGTGTTGTATCGACCTTTTATCAGTTTTGATTCCTTTTATTCGGAAGAAGTGAGGAATAATAAGAATTCAGATTTTAACGGCTATCCACCTATAATTGCAAAAAATTACATAGATAGTCAAGGCAGTATTAATGCAATTAGTTTCCTTACTGCATTTACTTATGAAGATATTGCTTCTTTGGGAATTGAACTTTCCATTCTTTCCGGAGATTCCGATCTGGAAAGAAAAATAATCTGGTCTGACCAGGCATTGGAAATGCTGAATACATTAACGGATACGACCAATACCCTAAACAGAGAATTTGAAGCATTACAGGTGAAAGTTGGAACAAATATTAATATTAACCAGCGGTTCAGTGTCGGATTAAGTTTCTCACCAAAGATCGAATTCGATGTGAAAGGTGATAAAGATGGTGTGGATGTGGAAGACGCGGTTTATGTTTACACTAAGTTCGATTCACTTAATAATCCGTTGGATTCTTTGACTTATGCAGATTTTTCCTCTCCTATGAAATTAAGAGCCGGTTTTTGCTATAAACCGCGAAATGTGATGAGAACATTTTTAAATTTAGATATCGAATTCGTGAAATGGTCTGATGTAAACTCCCTTTATGAAAATGAACTGAATTTTTATGTAGGAGTGGAACACAGATTGAAAAATATGATCCCCATCCGGTTGGGATTTAATTATCAGACATGTTACAGCCTTCACGAACACGAGGGAAGAACATTTGCAGATAAAGTTACTATGCCGGCTTTTACAGCAGGAACAGGCTTTACTTTCCTGGAAAATTTTAATTTCGATATCTCTTTTGAATTTTCCAATAGGCAATATGAAGCTTTAGACCTTTTTCCTGATAGTTACTATGATCATGAAGAACTCTGGGAGTATTATCAACACCTTAATTTAGAGGACAGAGGTTGGGAAAATCCTGATACTGTGAAAGAGACATTCATAAACATCCAATCCTCAATAAGTTTCAAATGGTAAGTCGTATCTTAGGTAATGATGTCAAAAGCTCAAATAATACGAAAGGTTGGAAATGAAATATAGATTATTTTTAATTGTATTTTTTACATGGTTCTCACTGCTTTTTTCAGAAGACCTTCTTCTGGACATAATGTTCACAAATGACATACACGGTGGGATAGACCGTTATCCTGCAACATTTATGAATCCCGATTTTCCACCCATGCTGGGAGGTGGAGGTTCTGCTGCAACCTATATTAAACTCGTAAGGAGTTTAAGCAATAAAAAAGATAGAGATAATCTCCTGGTTGATGCTGGAGATTTCTTCCAGGGACATCCTGTTGGAACAATGACTGAGGGAAGATCTGTAATAAAATACATGAATATGATAGGATATGATCTTAGTGTTGTGGGAAATCATGAATACGATATTGGTGAGGAAGCTCTCATTGAAACATACAGGAAAGCTAAATTCCCTATTCTATCCAGTAATATTGTTAAAAAAGGAACAGATGAACTAGTTGATTATGTTCAACCCTATCTTATAATTGAAAAAATGGGGATAAAAATCGGAATTATCGGACTTACTACAACAGACACAGGAAAAATGAGTTTCCCTGATAATATTAAAAACATAGACTTTCTACCTGCAAAACCTATTTTGGAAAAATACATTAAAATAGTCCGTGATCAGGGAGCGGATCTGTTATTTGTTGTTGGACATATGGGATTACCTTATGATCCTGAGCCAGCATATCAGGCACGATATGAAGAGACCAGAGTCCAGACTGAACGTCATTGGGGTTTTGATGCACAGGAACTGGCACATGAAGTTGAAGGTATAGATATATTTTTTGCCGGGCATATGCATAAAGGTTTTCCTGAACCCTGGGAAGATCCTTTTACTCACACTTTAGTTTTTCAAGGTTGGGCTTACGGAAGCTGTGTAGGACATGTTACCATAAAAATAGATAGAGAAACAAAAACAATTTCAGGATACAATGCACCAGCGATCAGGGAAGGGGTTATGGTAACACTATTTGAGGATCAATTTCTCCCGGATGAAACAATTGCAGATACCATTTTAGCCATGCAGAAAATTGCAGAAGAAGGAATGCACGAATTAATCGGAGAAGCAGCAATTTACATATCCAAACTAGGAAGTGGTGCTCAAAATCTTATTGGGAATTTAGTCTGTGATGCTATGCTGCAAGCTACCGATTCAGATTTTGCTTTCCTAAATTTAGGTGGTGTCCGTAGTGAGTTAAAAAGAGGACCTATCACATATAGAGATGTATTTAACGTAATGCCATTTGATAATCAAATTGTTACTTTCGAAGCAGATGGAAGATTTCTTAAAGAAATTATTGAAATGCGTGTTTCAACTACCAGACACGGATTGAGAGTGGCAGGAGTGAATGTAGTATATAGTAAATTAAGACCAAATTATGACCGGATAACAAAACTTTTAATTGGTGGTGAACCCTGGCAAGCTGATAAAATATACAAAATTGCTACATCTGATTTTTTGTTACAGGGTAATGCTGGACTAGCGATGTTAACTAAAATCCCTGAATCACAGATCACCAGGTATGAAAATAGTCTGAGAGATATTATAGTTGAATATATAAAAACGAATTCTCCTGTATATGCTGAAATAGATAATCGTTGGAAAAGAGATGATAAAGCTGATGTTTCAGAGAAATTACAAATAGAATTAAATAAGCTAAAATAACTTCTAAATAATTAAGTTTAGAAAAATATAATAAATTCGTTGACGAATGTTATATAAATTTTTTTATTGAATTTGTGATTGAGCGGTTAATCAGGACAATAAAGATTTAATTGTTAATTCTCAATATGAAATAAAATCAACAATAATTTGAATTATTCCATAAAGCGTATTTATGCAGAATTTATGAAATTAGGAGTATTATGCTTAGTAAAATAGGACGATTGGATAGTGAATCCAGAAACGAATTAAAAGAAATACTTGATTCTATTTATAAACTTCTTGATGAAAACAAAAAAATGAAAGCTGAGAAAAAACTTGTTGAACTCTCCAAAACACCCAATTATTTCATCAGGGAATTCACCGGTAAATACCTGATAAATTATAAAGACCAACGTAAAATTGTTCCTATAGTCAAAAAAATGATCAGCCATAAAATCTACGGTGTACGAGCTACAGCACTTTTTTATTATTATATGAGATACCGTGAAGATCCCGAAGTAATGATCAAAATTCTGGAAAAATCATTTGAAAAGATACCCTGGGAAGTGGAAAGTATAATTAATGAAATGTGGAAAAGATATCCTGAACTCATGAAAGAAAGAATGAAAAAATGGATTGTATCTGACAACTCACAACAAAGAGCTCTTGCATTTCATGGAATGGAAAATATTGCTCATTCAGACCCTAACTATATAATGCACTTTATATCAACTGCAATTGATGATAAAACTATGGAAGTTCAAAAAAAGATCACACATATTCTCACTCAAGTTGCCCGGGCAAATCCTATTATCGTTTTTCCTTATATCAGAGAATGGCTCTCAGATGCAGATGAGAAAAGAATTAAAACAATCTGGGTCTCCATGAAAAAACTGGCAAATATTATAATTCAAAGAAATCATAGAGAACGATCCGGAGAGTTTGTCCTTCTTACACAGCAGACCATTAACGACTGGGCAAACGATGAAAATGAAAATGTAGCCAAGATGGGGAAAAAATTATCATACATTATTAACAGATATCCTTGAATTTCTAAACTCAGAAAATGAAATTAATGATCTTAAAATCATCTAACATAATTCCTGGTTCAATTATAACAACCTTATCATTTTTAAAACCTTCAATGAAATTATTCTTCCTAAAATTGTTAATTACCCAATAATAACTTTCTTATGAAAAAGAACTTATTTATAAAAATACTAGTTGTTTTTCTTGCGATCCTGTTATGGGTACAACAATCTCTCTTAAAAACTCATACAGATGAATTAATGATACCCATACGTTTTGTAAACATTTCCACGAATCTAGTTCTTTTAGATGATGAAATACCTATGATACCTGTTACTTTAGAAGGTAGAGGATTGGATTTTTTTATTCTTAAATTATCCAATGTATATTTCGAGATTAATGCAAAGAATTTTATTTACGGGCAAAACCATTATCAAATCAAGGAATCAAACCTTCGAAATTTCGGTCGTATGAAAATAAATATTGATAAAAAAAACCTGGAAAACAAAACTTCAATAAACTTAGATAAAATCATCGAAGCAAAAAAATCTATTGAAATCCTATATGCATCTGCAAAAGATGAAGAATTCTTTATACAAAATAAAATTATAAATTCACTTCAAAAAGTAAAGGTGAAAGGTCCTAAATCCATATTAAATAGTATAAAAAGAATCAAAACTGAGAAAATTTCCTCTAAAAAAATAAAAGATGGAAAACTCACTGCCCAACTCATTAATCCGGATACACGAGTGCAACTTATTAAAAATACTGTGGTTCTGGAGATTACCCATACAAAATTAATTAATCGAACTATTTCCCTAATTCCCATAACATATCCATTGGATCAGGAAATAACTATTATCCCTCAAAAAGTTTCTATTATGATCCGTGGTCCTAAAGAAATTGTTGATATTCTCGAAAAAAACTCAATTGAAGCTTATATAAATTTGAAAGATATAAAAAAAATCGAAACTGGAAAAAGTATTTCAGTAGATGTAAATTTCAATCTGCCTTCAGGCATACAATTAATAGATTATACTCCCAGAAAAATTAAAATCTTAAAAAATGATTAAAATTTTAGCCTTTGAAACTTCCTGTGATGACACATCTGTGGCTGTAGTAGACTCAAATTATAAAGTTCATGCAAATTTAATTTCATCGCAGGTTACTCATGAAGATTTTGGTGGTGTTGTTCCGGAACTTGCTTCCAGGCTTCATCTAAAAAATATTATGAAAATAACTAAAGCTACCCTGGACAAAGCAAAAATCAAATTAAAAGATATTGATGCTATTTGTGTATCCATAAATCCCGGACTGATCGGAGCTCTATTAGTTGGAGTTTCATTTGCAAAAAGTCTTGCCTATAGTATAAAAAAACCTCTTATAGCTGTTAACCATATGATAGGACATATCTACGGCATTAAACTTGAAAACCCTGACCTGGAACCACCTTATCTGGCTCTCGTAGTTTCAGGAGGACATACAGAATTAGTTAATTTCAAATCTTATGATAATTTCGATATTGTTGGTCGCACCAGAGACGACGCAGCAGGAGAAGCTTTTGATAAAGTAGCTAAACTCCTTGATCTGGGTTATCCGGGTGGAGCAAAAATTGATAAAATAGCTCAAAAAGGTAATCCGGATTTTGTGAAATTCCCCAGGGCTTTGAATCGGAAAGATAACTTTGATTTCAGTTTCAGCGGATTTAAAACAGCAGTCAGGTATTATCTTCATGAAAAAGATAAAGATTATATAAAAAATCATATTAATGACATTGCTGCTTCCGTGCAGGCAGCTATAGTAGATAGTCTAACCAAGAAAACAATTAATTATGCACAAAAAGAAAGGATCAAAACCATAATTGTAGCTGGTGGTGTTTCTGCTAATTCTCTGTTGAGAAAAGAATTGAAAGAGAAAGCCAGAATAATTAATTCTGAAGTTCATTTTCCATCTATGGAATATTGTATGGATAATGCAGCAATGATCGGTGCTGCTGCTATAGATAAATTTAAAAGAAAAGAATTTGCTGAACTGAGTCTTAATGCATTTTCAACAAAAGGGTTGAGATTGATATAAAGGCAATATTAACATAAAGAATAAAAATATTTTCTTTCATTTTAGGAATGTGATTTTGCCTTTCCGAAGCTTGTCTCAGAGGAATTCTTGCAACTAAGATTCGGAAAGTTTATCACATAACTTATCTACTCATTTCTTATTATACTCAACCTTCCGAATCCTCTTACATGAGAAAATTTTGAAAGAAGGCTTCGGAATGTGATTTCGTCTTTCCGAAGCTTGTCTCAGAGGAATTCTTGCAACTAAGATTCGGAAAGTTTTCTCTCAACCTGCTTTCCCAATCCTTCTTCATCCCAACCTTCCGAATCCTCTTGCATCAGAAAATTTTGAAAGAAGGCTTCGGAATGTGATTTCGTCCCGATACGGAATCACATATCATCAATAATATCAATATTAATAAATTTACCTCCACAGATATTAATAACTCTTTCAGCAAAAATACTTGCATGATCTTCAAGCAGAACAGGATCATAATTTTGAGGAGCAAAAATAACCAAAATTGTATTTCGAGTATTATTATCTACTGCAGTTCTTTTTGAATCCGTAATCGGGGAACCAAATGCGCCTGTATCATCTGCAATTACATAACGCTCGTTTAAATTAATTACTCTGTTATTATGTGCTAAATAGGTTTCATTTTCTTTTCCCAATCTTACTTTGATCTCACC
>JAUXFF010000166.1 GCA_030620155.1 Candidatus Cloacimonadota bacterium
AATGCAATTTTAGAAAATCTTAATATTAATAATAATACATCCGAAAGTACAGCAGGTGGGATATATATTTATTATGGAAGTCCGACGATAGATAATACCGAAATAAACAACAATTGTGCATCAGGTTCCGGAGGGGGAATTTATATCAATCAATCAAATGCAATTTTAGAAAATCTTAATATTAATAATAATACATCCGAAAGTACAGCAGGTGGGATATATATTCATTATGCAAGTCCAACGATAGGTAATACCGAAATAAATAACAATTATGCATCAGGTTCCGGTGGAGGAATTTACACCTATCATTCCGATGCAATTTTTGAAAATTTAAATATTAATAATAATGAATCCGGAAATTCAGGAGGTGGATTTTGTATAAATTACGCAGGTCCAACAATACGCAACACCGAAATAACTACTAATTATGCATCAGGTTCCGGTGGAGGAATTTATTCAAATCATTCCAATATAATACTAGAAAATCTTAATATTAATAATAATGAATCGGAAAATACAGCAGGTGGAATATATATAAATTATAATCAACCTATAATAACCAATTGTATTATTGAATCAAATATTGCCCATAATTATGGTGGAGGATGTCATATCCGATATAATTATACAGGTTCAGAAATGACAAATTGTATAATACGCTACAATACAGCGTACATACATGGTGGTGGTTATTATAATGATGCTGGTCATGTATATATTTATTCATCAATATTTGAAGAAAACACATCTTACTCCGGTGGTGCTTGCTACATTAGAAATGGTTGTAGTTTTTTTACTAATTGCGAATTCAAAGGAAATAATTCTGAATTTGGCGGTGGTGCGGTATATCTAAGTCACACAGATTCAAGATTTATTAATTGCCTGTTTAGTTATAACGAGTCAGATTTTGGTGGTGCGTTTTATACAACAAGTTATTCATCAGCTAAAATCATCAATTCAACTATAGTCTGTAATCATGCTGTTTTCAATGGTGGCGGGTATCTTACTGTAATTGATGATTGCACAGAAATTTATAATACAATATTTTATTATAACGATACTGATGCAATACCGGGTAATCAAATCAATATTGGGTCAGCAGTAAGTGAGACTTATCTTAAATTCTGCAATATCCAGAACGGTTTGGATGGTATATCCGGACATCCCGAAATTATGCATCCCCCATTTTATATGAACAATATAGAAGCTTCTCCTCTATTTGCTGATTCTTTAGAAGATTTTACATTACTTGTATATTCTCCCTGTATAGATACTGGAACATTAGCTTTACCGGATGATATAGAACTACCGGAATTTGACCTTGCTGGGAATCCGAGAATTTATGGAGACATAGTAGATATAGGTGGATATGAATGGCAGGGAACTGGAATTAATAATTCTCAATTGTATATTTTAGATTGTCAATTGGATAATTTTCCCAATCCGTTCAAACCGTCAGGAGCCGGTCGCGGTCCTGCAACAACTATTACTTTTTCTATAGCACAAAGTGCTGTGTCCGACCTAAACGGATCCTCATTTGTTAATCTTGAAATTTATAACATAAAAGGGCAGGAAGTTAAAACTCTAATTTATAATGAAATTCTTCCCGCAGGAAATCATTCTGCTGTATGGTATGGAACAGATGACACAGGAAAACCGGTTGCATCAGGAGTTTACTTGTGTAAACTGTCTGCTGACAGAAAAGAAAAAGTAAAGAAAATGCTGCTACTCAAGTAACCTTCGGAACGGTTATTGTACTTCTTGCTTTTCTTAACCTTCCGAACGGTTAAAATGATACTTGACTAAAGTAAATAGGTCTTGACCTTCGCAATGGTTAAATTATTAAAATAGATAAAAAAATAGAAAAAAGTATCAACCCTATTTGAACTGGAGAAACCCTTCCTCTTTGCCAAAGGGGAAGGGTCGGGCTGTTGACAAAGTACAATTTGCTAGTAGATTATGCAGAACTTTGATTTGAATGAAATTGTCATGGTGAGCCCTTCGGCATCGCTCAGGACAGGCTTAGTCGAACCATAATTGTCTAATTATTAGTGTGTTAAGCCCTTCGCCCTTCGACTACGCTCAGGGTGACACAAGCTCAGGGTGACATATATCATTATGCATTTGATAACAAGATTGCTGGCGAACCTTGGTTTGTCAGCAATCTCTCCCTTCCCCTTTGCCAAAGGGGAAGGGTTGGGGATGGGGTTGGGGTTTGATACTGATTTTTCACATATACCAATATAAATTTAACACTATCAAATAAATCATTTGACGTATCTACTTAAAAAATAATCTTTGCAAAAATTTGAAGGTAAAAAATTATGGCAAACATGGTATAATTAAATGAAAAAGAATTTAATATTATTTGTGGTTTCAGTACTTATAGTTCTGATAATTGTTAGTTGTTCTGATGGTTTGAAGAAAATGTTCCTGTATGAAGATCCTGTTCGTATTGAATATTCCAGGTGCACAGGCTGTTTTGATTGCCTGGAGAATTTTCAATGCCCGGAGAATGCAATTAAAAAAGATCCATTAACTTCTGAACTTACTGTTTACATCGATATAGAAAAATGTACTCAATGTATGAAATGCATTAATATTTTTCACTGTCCTGATGATGCTATCACCACTCAGCCTGATATGATCGAACCAGGTTTAATCAGGGAATTCATGGCAATCTCCGATACTTTTGGCACTCTCGAAATTCAATTCATTTCTCCCGGGGATGATGATACCCTGGGGACAGCTTTTAGATACGATTTTACTCTGAAAAATCAAGATGATCAACTAATTGAAACAGATTTTGAAGTTCCGCGACCTGAAACTGCCGGGACAATCGAGCACTGGATTATTTATGAACTTCCTGTGGATGAAACAGTGAATATTACCCTGCGGGCTTTTGACGAAGTTGAGTTGGCTTCCGAACCTTTAAATAGAGAAATTATGATTGCAGGTCTCGATCATATACCACCAGCTATGATAATTGATCTCTATTCCCAGTCTCTGGAAACTTCAATTGAATTATATTGGACAGCCCCCGGTGATGACGGGAACGAGGGGACAGCTTTAAGATATGAAATTCGCTATAATGAATCGGAAATAAATGATGATATATGGATAATTTCTGAAGAAATAGATAATGAAATTATCCCGGGTCCGGCAGGGACTTCAGAAAATATAACGATATCCAGCTTGCCTATCCAAGTATCCTATTATTTTGCAATAAAAGCTTTTGATGAAGAGGATAATTCATCTCCAATATCCAATAATACCCATGCATGTATCACAGGTGACATCACTTCCCCCGCTGCTATTTCAGACCTGAATGTTGCGGATGTTGCACCCAATTCAATGTTATTAACCTGGACTGCTGTGGGTGATAATGAGATGCAGGGAACTGCTTCTTCCTATATTATTAAAATTTCTGAAGAAAATATTACTGATGAAAATTGGAATGAGATTCCTGAATATGAAAATACTCTTATCCCATTACCTGCAGGTTCGCAGGAAAATATAATTATTTCCGGTTTGCAGGAATTAACCACGTATTATGCTGCTATCAAAGTTCTGGATGAAGTAGAAAATATATCTACTATCTCCAATGTAATTAGCGAAACAACTACTGAAATTCCCGATGAAATTCCACCTGCTACTATAACAGATCTTCAATCGGAATCAACAGAAACAGAAATAATCCTGGTATGGACAGCTACAGGTGATGATGGAACTATCGGTACAGCTTACCAGTATGAAATGAAAATGAATACTGAACTGATTACAGATGAAAATTGGGAGCAGTCAACTTTATTACCTGATCCTCCTGTACCATCCCCGGCAGGTTCAGCAGAATCTTATACAGTTGAAGGATTGGAAATAGAAACTTATTATTATTTTGCTATCAAAGTTATTGATGATGCAGAAAACATATCGCAACTTTCAAATGTGGTGTCTGCAACTTTATTACAGGATGAAATCCCACCTGCTACAGTAACTGATCTTAATGTTGTAAACGGGTATGTTACAAGTAATTCAATTATATCAATCAACTGGACTGCGACCGGTGATGATGAAGAAGAAGGAACAGTTTCCTATTACACGATTCGCAGGAATAATACACCGATTTCTGAAGACAATTGGGAGGAGTCGGACCTGGTTGGAATTATCACAGACCCTTTACCTTCAGGCTCTACGGAAACTTTTAATGTAACCGGATTGATTGCCGGAACGGTTTACTATTTTGCATTAAAAGCATTCGATGATAATGATAATGAAAGTGAAGTTTCCAATTCACCTGGTGGTAAAATTGTGTATCAGATCAATACTGGTCCCTGTAACGGGTGCGGAAATTGTGTTTCACATTGCCCCCAAAATGCAATCACCGATCATGGCTCATGGGCTTCGATCGATCCTGATAGATGCGATGCATGCGGCACTTGTGTTTCATATTGTCCATATAATGCAATTCATCTATTTGTAGTTGATTATTAGATATACAATTAAGGATTGATTTAACGGTGCTGTAACCCCACCGTCACGGTGGGAATAATCCAATATTACATAGGAGCATAAGTAGAGAGAATAAATGAAAAATAAATATATTTTGTTATTAATAATAGTATTTACTGCTATATCAATATTAGCCGTCACTATGAGTGCAATTTATGTTGAATCCAATTCCTGTGTAGGTTGTGGAGATTGTGAACAGGTGTGTCCCGTGGATGCAATTCAAATTATTGACGGGAAAGCGGTAATTGATGCTGAAAAATGTATACAATGTGAGATTTGTATAAAAAGTTGCACTTATAACGCAATAAGGAAATCCAAATGAAAAAAAATATAATTGCTTTTATTATTGTAGGTTTCTTAATATTTATCAGTTGTGAGAAAGTAAGTAATCCTCAATACAATATAGATTTGAGTTCATGCAACTCCTGTGGAATGTGCATTCAGGTATGTCCTGTAGATGCGATTGAATTCGGTCCTGATGGAAAAGCGATCATTGACCAGACAAAATGCAATCAATGTGGAAATTGTATCACTATTTGTCC
>JAUXFF010000131.1 GCA_030620155.1 Candidatus Cloacimonadota bacterium
AAGATAATAAAATAACAATGTTGCCGGTGATAGATGAGGATGGTAAATCAATCGGAATGCTTCATATGCATGACCTCATAGATACAGGTGTAGTTGGATAAATTATTTGGAATAAGACTTTAAATTAGATTTCTACTGCTGCCTGGTGTCACTATTTGATTAGCAACATCTTCTTAAATGCTTCAGTTTTGTCATTAACTTTTAATTTATAAAAATAGATTCCTGAACTTACAGGTTTTCCATAATCATCGTTTCCATTCCAGACAACGCTACTCGTTCCCAAACCCCTGTTTGGGAACGTAAGGAGTGATCTAACCTTTTCTCCTTTGATATTAAAGATTTCGATAACTGCATTTTCGATATTAACAGGTAAGTCGTAACTGATAGTTGTGGTTGGATTAAATGGATTGGGAAAATTTCGTAATTTGCAATTCGTAATTAACAATTCTACATCCGATGCCTTGATCTCACCAGAAAAAATAAAGTAAGTTATTGGTGTATATTCATCTATAGGAGGATTACCGGAAATAAATCCCACATTATCATAAAGATCATCCCAGTCTGTATCGATGCCATCGAAAGCTATTCTGTATTGTGTTTTGTTTCTGTTCAACTCATAATCCTGCAATACGCTGGAAGTTACATCGAGATATCGATAACCATCTTCGCCGCTTTCAGTCATTACTCCGATATTATGCTGATATGTATAAGGATTGCCAGTATCTCCCTTTTCCCAGTCTCCCACATCCAGTTGGTTGCCATAATCAATATGGCTGACAATACACTGTATTGTATCACCTCCGGGAACATCCCAAATCGGAAAATCAGATTGTGGGATACCAAGATAATTTAAATTTCCGTGGCTTATCCATTGATAAAGTCTCACATAAACAGAGTCAATTTCATATCCGACTGTTATCTCTGGTAAAGCAAAGGTTAAATACGAGCGAAAATGTGTGTTCGGGATTTGAGGTCCTCCCATACCATTCAACATCTGATCACCTGTGTTTAATTCATACATCCAATTATTCACAACAAATATTTCTGTTGGTAATTCAAAAGCAATATAACCATCCAATGGTCCTATTGAATACACGCTGTCGATGATGTTATCAGCTCTAATTGGATGAGATAAAATGAACAAAAGTAGAAATGATATTATTAAGAGTATCTTTTTCATCATTTCATCCTTGAAAAATCAATACAAATAGATAAAAAATTTCATTATTGATTTTGATACCAGATACTAACCCAGATAGAAATAAGATTTCCGTTTGATCACTATCTCTTCCTAAATTTCTCTGCTTTATATCTGCTTACCTGTATTATGGTATCAAATGTCAGTATACAACTTTTCTAATTGCTAGTTTTAATCCACTTATGATATTTTTTTCTTACAAGAATGTTACAGAAATTATGTTACCCAATAGAAAAAGGGATACAGTTAACCCTTATTCGTTCCCGAAATCATTAACCTAAATTTGATAAATACATGTCAAGAGTTTTTTAAAAATTAATATAGTTAACATTATGTAATAAAAGTAGATAAGGTGCAGGCATGGTTTTATTTTATCGAGAATAATTTGCTTTATAGAAGTATGTAATCAACACACATATCGCAACCTAAAATAAGGGGTCATTTTAGCATTCGAAAAGCCTTAAACTTTTCAAGGAGCATAAAAAAACTTCTGAAGATATAGGAACTAAAAAACCCGAGTCGGGTTGTGCTCAACCCGACTCGGGTTTTAAATGTTCTCTTGAATGTTCTTCCCGATTCATCGGGACACTCGTAAACTCGCTACGAGTCAAGTCCATTAACAATTCGGAAGGTCATATGTCACTATTTACATTAGTGCCAAATGTGGCCAGACTTATAAACCGTTCGGAAGGTCGAGAAACGCAGGAAGACCGACAACCCATGGTATGCACCATGGCAGGCATTCCGAAGGTTACTATTTGATCAGCAGCATCTTCTTTATTGAATTATACTTCCCTGCTTCCAATTTGTATAAATAAAGACCACTGGAAACTGATTTTCCATTATTATCTCTTCCATTCCAAATTGCTATATGCTGTCCTTTCTCTTTTATTTCATTCACCATTGTTTTAACCAATTGACCCTTGATATTGAATATTTTAAGCTCAGTTTTACAATCTGCTGAAAGTTGGTATTGTATTAAAGTTGATGAACTACGTCCGGTCCCTGCCGGATTGAATGGGTTCGGATAATTATTTAGCAGTTTTGTTTTTAAAGGAGGAACAATATCATTATCAGTATCAACTGTCCATTCTTCAACAATCTCTGATGGTTCGGATTCCATGTTCATTTGATTAACAGTTGTTATATATAATTGATAAAATGCTGGATAAAATTGAGGTTCATAATTATATGATGTTCCAACTGTATTATCATAAAGTTCAAAATCACTTTCATTAATAGAAACATAAATATTAAAATGATCAAAATCATTGATAGCAGGCATATCCCAGGTAAGGTTAAAGTATCCTTCTTCATTATAATATAATGTGAGATTATCGGGTGGAGAAGGTGTTTGAGGTTCTAATCCATAAGTGATTTTCCCATAACCTACAGGTGAGAAAATATTAAGGTTATCATGGGGCCACCAGGCGTCAAAGCCATGTGGCTCAGGAGCATTATCATCCAGAACAAATATTCCGATGCTGGATTCATTCAGGTCACTCGGGTTAATTTCCCAGGTTTCAGTTCCAAAGGGTACAACGAATTCATAAACCAGGTAACCTGTATCTACAGAAACTTCCAATTGCGGATCAGCGAGATAAATTACAGTTCCAACTCCTCCTGTAGAGTATATTGGACGATACTTTAACTGATTTCCTGCTGCATAATAGGCAGCCCAGTAATTTCCTTCGGAATCATCACCTGAGGGAGGATAAGTTCCATCATTATTATCATCAATATATAATGCTACCTCATCATGGTCCTCCAGAACAGTATCATTATAATTAATGTAAGCAACATATAGCTCCGTCTCTTCAGAATTCATTTTGAAATAACCAATTACACTTCCGATAGGGTTTATTGTGTTATCATAAGTTCCCCAGAAATCAGAACAATCAATCATGAAAGCATCATCCCATTCACCGGTAGAGATAACTCCATCGATTACAGGCGTTGTTCCGTAGTATACACTTATTTCATCAACTACAAATCCTGTACTGATCCAGCCAACAGCTTCATTGGAATAAGGGCTTTGCAAGCTGGCACCAATAGTTGCAGTCACAACATAATAATGCTCTATAAGGGGCAATGCCCCATCATCGGAAAAGTATGTTTGTTCAGCTGGAACTGTTGCATAAGGTTCTTCTGGATATAGGTCTTGCTGAATACTTTTCTTATAAATATTATAACCTGAGGGAGTTCCTGCAGGTTCGTCCCAGGACAATTCAACAGTTAATCCTGTTGATTGAGATGCTGTCAGATTCAAGGGAGGTGATCCAAATGGAACTAATGAGACTTCATCGAGTTCAGTAGTTTCTCCTTCCGTTACAACAACGTTATAATAAGCATGAGGTAAATATCCAACTTTTGTATATTCAACAGAATAAACTCCTTCCGGTACATTATCAACCGAATAATATCCATCATAATCTGTGAAATCAAAATAATCTATTATTTCTTGAACTTCTACTTTCACTCCGGAATTATCTTCATTATCCTGCAGATCCACAATTCCACTTAAAAAACCTCCTCCCAGATCACAATCTATACTATAAAGATTTCCTCCACTTCCAAAAATCCTTGCATGAACAGCTTTTCCTCCAACTGTACAGAATGAGCCATCAGAAGCCATATCCACATAGAAAAGTGAACCTGGAGTATTGATCTCAAAAACAGGAACATTACTGTTTCTACGGAACAGGAAGAAATCAGGAGTGCTGTGATTCAAGGGACCATAGCTTGCAGCAGCTATAATTGAACCATCAGAGTTCATGTCCACATCAATTACATAATCACCGGTATTGGTATAAACCCATATAGGTGTGGGAGAATGAGAATTGAATAAATAAATTTCACCATCATAACCACCAGTTGGGAATACAAGTGTTCCAACTGCTATTGTGCTTCCATCATCAGAGATGCACATTCCTCCGATCCAGGAGTTATAACCCCCTCCTTCAACATGATAATGCCATATTTCTTCATATGTTTCAAGTGTATCTCTGTATTCATAAACCTGAACATATCCGGAATAATCTCCATTTACTATTAAAGAAGCATCATAAGAAATTGCCGGTGGATTTTGATTGTATTCAGGTCCTTCAAATATAATCGAACCGTCTTCAGCATCCAGAACCCACATTCCATCGATTCCACCATACTGCGTCAAAATCAAAGTGGAACCATCTCCACTAATAACTAAGGTCTGCATTGAACTGGCAAATTGTACTTCCCAATTCGGGATTGGATTATCAATATCATAAGAATGAATAAAAGTAATATCTAAACCATTATCATAATATGCTACAAATACCCGGGTTCCATCTGTATTTAAAACTAAACCACGAATATTATGAGCAAAAGTGAGCTGCCAGGTTGGAGTTGAGGATGAAGGATCAAAAATATTCATTGTATTCATGTTAGCAAATGCCAGAACACTTCCATCTTCTGTCATATAAGTTGGATATTCCCAATCCAGGTTGCTACTGGCACCATACTGCCAGAGAGGTATTGCACTATCAGCATAAAGTGCAACATATTCATCGTTTAAGTACCATTCGACAAATGAATTTCCAGTTACAGGTGATACTGCTATACAACCTGCTATTGCTGAAGGTTCAGAAGTTTGCCAGAGTAAGCTTACACGATCATCTCTACTGTTAATAGTACTTTTTTCATTTACGATGTTAAAAGAATTTTTTTGATCATATAAAGTACGTAAACCTTGTTCCGGAATGGTTTCAATTTGCTGCATTTGAACAGCTACCAAATTTTGGATAAAAAATATGAACATTACAAAAATAATAATTTTTCTCATAATATCCTCCTTTTTGTTAAATATTCTACTTATTTTCGATTAAGAAAAAACCACTTATTGCTGTCAACTAATTTAATGGAATTGAAGAAGTTAACGCTATTAAATATAATAATAATTACAGAAATAAAAAAAGGGATCCATTAGCATAACAGACCCCTTCCATAATGTCTGTCCGTAAACTCACCCCGCTTGTCTTGTCGTAGTTTTAACGAAGACAGAACCCCTCTCTTTGAAAAAAAGAGAGGGGAGAATGAAAACTAGAATTCTTTGGGTTCATCAATGTTTCCCCTCTTTTGTAAAGAAACAGTCCGAAGTTCTGTTTCCATAATGAGCCAGATCGAGATTTGATGAATAGGGGAGTTATAAATTGAAAAATCCGACTTTACGTACAAACACTACATAATTTCTAAATATAGAAGTTATTTCTTTTCCTTATTCTTCATCTGTTTTCGGTTCTTTTTTAAGTATATGGTGTTTAATCATTTGAGCTTTTTGGCTTTTGTGTACATTGTAATGTGAACCAAAAAGGATCTTACACAGGATAATGAGCATGAATGCCTGCCAGTATGTTACCTCTTTTACACCGAAAATTTCGGTTATGGTTGCATTCCATAAAAGCTGCACTATCCATCCTGCTAAGAATATCAAACCGATTCCACCAATTATAAAAAGTGGAATAAATTTTTTGTATTTACTTCTGTGAAACATTTTTACCTCCCTTTAGTCACGGCGTAGTCCGGCAGCTGCCGGACGAAGCCGGATAGTCACGGCGTAGCCCCGAATGCTTTCGGGACGAAGCCGGATAGTCACGGCGTAGCTGAATTCTCCTTGCTTTTCTTATGTTCCCTCTCTTTATTTTAAGAGAGGGGCAGCAGGGAGAGTTCCATCTCTACGAAGCCGGACTTTTCATATTTTTTTTTACGACGATTCAACTTAGATTTAAGGTGACAGAGAGCAGAAGTCACCCTTTCCTGTTTTTAACATTTATAGCCACATAGACGGCTGAAAAGACAATCTCTTCCCTTCCACTAAATTCTTAATTATAAAGAGCAATATTGAGAATGGAAGCCAGTTTATATAGTTGTACCATTCATCGTTGTTTTCTGGTTCGATCTCAATCTGATTTACTGCATATTGCATAACTCTTGCTTCCAGTTCTGCAGGAGCTTTTATTAATCCTTTTTGTAATATTGTATTTTTAAACATTTTTATACCTCGTTCATTTTTAAATGTAGGTTTACTGCCGGTTTCAAAAGTTTTCTTAAGTAATGAATCGCATACCTGTACTGAGAAGAGACCGTATTCCTGTTTCTTTCTTTTAAATCACTTATCTGGTCAAAGGTCATTTTCTCGAAAATATGAAGGTGAAGTACATCATAAAAATCAGGTTTTTTCCGGGCAAGTTCTGCTAAAGATTGTTGCAATTCCTCTTCCGTAACAGGTAATTCCTCATCTTCATATTCTTTTTCCGGGATTTCCTGAATTATATCTAATGTTACATGTTTTGGGTTTCTGTATGCATTACGAACCAGGTTAATTGCGATCTGGAAAAGATAGGCTTTAGGATTGTATATTTTCTTTTTAGAAAGAGCATTAATAAATTTTATAAATGTATCCTGGAAGAGATCATCAGCTTTATCTCCACTTCTATTTCTTAAAAATGTATACAGGGAATCTTTGTACCTGGTGTAAAATTCTTGAAAAGCTTCTGTATTTCCCTCTTTGTATTCTTCCAGTAACTCTATATCTGTCATATTTTCCTCAAAAAAATATTCTCACTTACTTAGACACAAAAACATCCATTCGGTTTTATTTTTTTTTGGATTTAGATTTATTATGAGTTGATATGTCAATATTATTATGGTAACACGCATCCCCCGAAAAAATTTCAAAATCATCTTATTCTTTTTGTTCTGAAGAATAACAAGAAGATTTTTCATCCATAAGGTGGCAAACATTGATCTTCATTTCTTTTGTACCGACAAAAGAAATCCGTCTAAGCCGGACAGGCTTCGCAAAGAATCCTCCTCCGCTAAAGCTACGGCGGACAAGAAACTCCCTGCTAATATAGCACTCTGGTTACCAAGCCCCAGCTTGGTAACCTCTAAAAAGAAAT
>JAUXFF010000209.1 GCA_030620155.1 Candidatus Cloacimonadota bacterium
ATATTTATCCGACAGACTTTCATAATAACCTTTAGAATATTTTTTCCATCCTTTCTTTTTAACAATAATATATTCGTTATCCTGAAATTTTATTTGAAATTTATTGGGAAAAACCGCTGTTACTTCAACTTCATAGGTCATATATCCTTGATCAATAGGTTGTGTAATGTTTCCTGAGGTTTTAATATTCTCTATATAAGTTACGTCTCCAATGGCTTTAGACATATTATTGAAAATTTCGTTTCCCAATTCCCTCTGTTCTTTTAAAATTATATCTCCGAACTCAGATGCTGTAGTCAAAATTATAGTAAATAATAATATATAAATAAATACGACTTTTCTGAGCATATTCTCACCTCTGAAACAGGAAAAATATTTCATAAAAGAGAATTGTTTATTTTAAATAAATCTGGCAACATTTTTTTCTAATTCAGGATTTTTTTAAAATGAATATATAAAATGCAAAGCTTTCAGGTGTAAAAAAAGTTCACTCTTTAAAACATATCAATATTTAGCCACTAATTACCAATTCTTTGATCAAAACGGAAGAAGCTCCATAAGAGCTCATATTGAATTTAAAGTTATCTGCTACTGCTTCCACATCATTAAGTAATTTTAAAATATTTCCTGATACGGTAAATTGTTTTAAAGAATATTTTTTCTTACCTTTTTCATATAGAAATCCTTCAGCAGATAAAGAAAAATCCCCTGAGATCGAATTTGCACCGGAATGCATACCCTGCAAAGCTACTATTTCGATAATATTATCATAGTTTTTGAATAATTCATTTTCTTTTACATTACCTGGTTCAAGGTAATAATTCGTAGATGAAATCGATAAACTACCTTTATAACTCCTTGTGCCATTGCCGGTTGATTTTACACCGTCTTTCCTGGCTGTAACTGTATTATGCAATAAAGAATTCAACTTACCTTTATCAATCAGAACTGTTTTTTGAGACGGATAACCTTCACTGTCAAATGCCCGTGTGGAAAAACCTCCTGGATATAAGGCATTATCAACAATTGTAACCGTATTATTTGCAATAAGTTCCCCAAGTTTCCCCTTTAATAGAGATTTGCCTTCCTGAACAGCTTTAGCACTGAATAGACCGGAAAAAGTTGCCAATATTGTAGCTGTCATTTCGTTGTTTAGAACAACAGGATATTTACCTGATTTTATTTCTTTTCCCCCAAGGAGGGCAACACTTTTTTTAACGCTATTTTCTGCTAATCGTTGAGCATTAAATTCTTTAAAATTTCTACTTATTATAAAATCCGAACCTACTCTTTTATCGTCTTTTTCTTCTGTAAGTGAGCTAACAAAAGCAAAAGCATAATTTTGTTTATCCTCTTTATTTAATCCTTTGCTATTGGCAATTTTCACATACGCTTTTCCATCTCCCATTACAGAATAAGGCACATTAAACACCCGTTTATCAAAAGATTTTGCAATTTTTTCCATATTCATAGCGAATTTTAATTTATCTTTAATATCAACTTTATCCAATTCTTCTGAATACACATCCAATTTTTGATTTATATCAGGATAATTTTCCAATACAACAACCTCATCATTTTCTGAATATCTGCAATTATCTAAAGCTTCATTAACAATAAGTTTAAAGGTTTTTTCATCAAATTTCTCAGTATATGCATATCCGACTTTCCCATTTTTTATAACTCTTACACTGATCCCTTTAGAATCAGCATAATTAAAAGCTTCAATTTCCTGATCATGAATTTTTACTGAAAAAGAAGTTCCCGATGAAAGCATAATCTCAATATCATCTGCTAAATTCCGTGCATAATCAAATATGATCTCAAATTCCTTATTGTACATCTAAACCTCCGCCTTATTTTCGTCCGCCAACGATTATTTTATCAATTTTGATTGCAGGTTGTCCCACATTCGTTGGAACATTACCACTTACTGAACCGCACATTCCCTGAGCTAAAGCAAGATTGTCTGCGACCATACTTATTTTAGGAAGTATTTCTGATCCATTTCCGATCAAGGTTGCTCCTCTCACAGGCTTTGCTATTTTTCCATTTTTAATTATATAACCTTCAGCAACAGCAAAGTCAAAATTACCTGTACCAGGCATTACTGAGCCACCCCCCATTTTCTTTGCATAAATTCCATAATCAATTGAGGATATGAGCTCTTCCAATTTACTCTTACCTGGTGCAATAAAGGTATTTCTCATCCTGGAAGCTGGTGCGTATTGATATGATTGTCTTCTTCCGCTACCAGTTGGTTTCAAACCCATTTTAAGACCACCCAGCTTATCTATCATATAAGATTTGAGAATCCCATTTTCTATAAGTATGGTTCTTTGAGTTGGAGTTCCTTCATCATCAATATTTTCACTTCCCCATTCATTGGGAAGAGTACCGTCATCTATTGCTGTTACAATAGGATTGGCTATCTTTTTCCCGAGTTTTCCTGCAAATACTGAAGCGCCTTTGGCAACGGAAGTGGTTTCCAACGAATGGCCACAAGCTTCATGAAAGATAACCCCTCCAAAACCATTATCTATTATAACAGGAAATTTACCTCCTGGAGCATATTCTGAATTCAGCATTAAGACTGCCATTCTGGCTGTCTTTTTCCCAAGTTCAATAGGATCAATTATGTTGAAAAATTCATATCCTGCCAAACCTCCGGGACCTTCTGATCCGGTTTGTTTTTCACTTACTTTAGACGCAATGGAGCTAACATATACCCTGGAATAATTTCTGTCATCTTCTGCTAATAAACCCTCACTATTAGCTATAAGAATATGTTGGATTTTTTCCGTTAAGCTTATTTCAACCTGGGTGATACTGTCGTTATACTCTCTTGAAGCTTTATTAATGATTTTAATAAAATCGATTTTATCTTTCTTAGATATGGTGTTATTTGGAATCTGAATAGGATGAATATTTTCAAATTCTAATTTTGTTAAATTTATGGCTTTATTTCTTGTTTTGCTATTGGCTGCTTTACTAACAGCATCTGCTGCTGCAAGAAGAGATTTTTCACTGAGGTCGTTTGTGTATGCATAAATAGCTGTGTGACCATAAAACACTCTCACACCTGCCCCAAAATCATTACCAACAATATTATGTTTGGTTTTGTTATCGTTAAAATTAATTAAAGAATTGAAAGTATTCTCAGCAAATATTTCAGCAAAATCAGCACCATTAGAAAGAGCTTTATCAATAACTTTATTGATCAGTTCCTTTTTTATCATAGATCCTCCTATGAATGACGTCAACAACAAATGTCACTCACTCTTTATTTTACAATCATTTAAATCAACTTTCTTCACTGATTACTTCTTGCGTCAATTGTTGATAATTTCAGTTAAAAAT
>JAUXFF010000129.1 GCA_030620155.1 Candidatus Cloacimonadota bacterium
TGGAACCGGTACTAATATTGATAACGTGCAACGTATCGGGGATATTGAATGGGAGATTACTGGTAATACTTTAATTATGGCTTGCAATATTGATAGTTTAACCGGAGATGAAAATTTTGGTGTCTGGCCAAATTCCTTGAATTCTCTTGCATCCTTGAGTATCACAAATGCAGTGAGTTTGCTTCCCCCTGCCCATACACTTGCAGATAGTGTTGTGGGTTCAATGCATAATTTTGATCAATATGCCATAGAACCTTTTGTGAACCAACTTCCTGTAATTTCGGATGTGACCTATACAATTTTGGATGATACAACTGAGATAACTTGTAACTATTCTGATTCGGACGGTCACTTCCCTATAGTTAAGGAACTCGAGACTCACCATTTTGCCAGGGAAAGAGATTCAACCTATCAAATGTATCCTCTTTCTTTTGATTATTCCCTTCCTGTTCCTTTTTATGCAGAAATTCCTGATATTAATTGGGACGAGATAGTGTTAAACTTTAGTGATAATGGCTATGAATTTGTTGTATACACTATTGTAAAACCAGCTCCTGCATCACCTGAAAATGTTATTATTTCCATAGAATCTGGTTTAGTATATATTCAATGGGATGAAGTTCTTGATGCATCAAGCTACAATGTTTACAGTTCGTCAAAACCTAATGAACCATGGATTCTGGAGGATTCAGGTATTACTTCTACAAGCTGGATAGGTCCTGTATCAGGAGCGAAAAAGTTCTACTATATAACTGCAGAATAATAAATAAAAACTTATGCATTATCTGGGTTTAAACGTCGCTCCAGGTATATCAACCTGATAATAAAGATTGCCAGCAACAATGCATAATGACACATGATCGAAGGTAATGCCCCACTTGTATAAGGAATTGCAATTACTGTTATCAGAGAGGGAACAAAGAAAGCCAGCGACCCTATAAGTACCTGTCCCAGCAAACGTCGTTGTTTATGATCCCTGCAGATGATTACACCATAGGCTGCAATTAAAAGCATGCCTAATAGACCTGCCTGGTAAAATACACTATATATAATGTATGCTGGCATGGGATTTGAATATCGGGCAAATACTATTGTACACACTGATTCTGAAACAAAATTCTTATCTAAAATAATCCATAGAATAATTAGTAGTGCAAGACCAAACATTAAGCCGGAAAACCTGTAAACGGCACGTGCCTTTGATGGGTAAAGATGAGCTATGAGCAGGATACACACAGGAGGAAGCCAGGTTATTACTATAAATGCCAAACGCGACATAAACATATTTCCCTGCGGAAACTCACAGATTATAACTTCAAGTACCTGGTAGGCAGCTAACAGGAGAAGGAGTGCACTGCTCGTATAGATAATAGATTTTCTGCCCGGACCTCTTAATGCCCAGATAACAACGCAAATCTCAAAGAGGGCGGTAATTATTGATAATATCGGAGAATAATCCATACTAACCTCCTATTGACAGATAACTGAGCTCAATAAAGCTGACCTCTATGTCAGCTCCATGGACTCATGTATACTTGCATCGATTCAAATACATTATAAACATTTTTTGTATTTCCAAGCCCAAATCCACGCTATTACACCTGGTGTCCAGTTCTGCAGAATGTCAGGTGTTGAAAATATTTTTTTATTTTAAACTGACTTCAATTTTTTTTCAAAAACAAATAAATATGTATCTTGACTGTTCATAAAATTATGTATTGAAAATGCTATTCGCTTAATGAAACCAACTTTTTCTTTTACTATATTTTTTTTTACGATTTTAGTTTGCTTTGACCGTAAGTCAGTCACATCAATAATCTTTAAAACTGAAAAATAATCATCAAAAACTTTCGTTACTGCATTAGGAGAATGAAAGTGATAGGGGTGAGTTGGATCTAATATCTTGTATCCACTTATAATGCCGGTAATTTTACCAATTAATTTATATCTTGCGATATTCAGTAAAACAACAAGCTTACCATTTTTGGTTAAGAGCTTATAAAATATTTTTGAAATCATGGATATATCCTCAATGTGATCAATTGAGTTCATAGCAAAAATAATATTTACATCCTCATTTATTATTTTATCTAAATTTTCCACCTTCCCCTTTATATAATTTACTTCCTCAGGTAGATTGAACTTTTCTTGATAAAAATCAATAAGTGGATCAACACCTATTTTTTTTTCACAAGAGACCTCTGTCAATATTGTTGTTGGACCGCATCCAACGTCTAATACCGTATCGGGTTGTGAAATTTGTAATTCAGGTATCAAACTTAAAATTCCTTTCCAGTAATTGCTATGTAGCTGTAAATAATTATCAGGAATAGATTGTGATCTTTTTTTATAGAATTCTCTTTCACGTTTTTGAGCTTTGATCCAGTTCAGCTTTATTGATGATTGTTTCATTCTTCCTCCAAATACCATTAGAATTACCTTTTTTTTTAAATTTCTTTAAAAGCGACGAAGCTATACGAAGCCAGATTTTTCATTTTACATTATTCATCACTATTCTTTTTATTTCCTTGTTTCTTGTCTCTAGTTTCATTTTCTTCTTTCTTTTTTACTTCTTACTATTTACTTCCTACTTTTCACTTTCTTTAGTCACAGCGTTTTATCACGGCGTATCCCGCATAAGCGGAGAAGCCAGATTTTTCATTTTACATTATTCATCACTATTCTTTTTATTTCCTTGTTTCTCGTCTCTATTTTCTTTTTTCTTTTTACTTTTTTGCTTTTTACTTTTTACTTCTTGCTTCTCCTTTTCTCCCAGTCTTCCGTCTTCCGTCTTCCGTTTTCCGTTTTCCGTCTTCATTTTTTATTATCAGCTCTCTAACTCCATTATTTTCTGACAAATTAAAGCCGCACTATAAACAGCCAGTTTCTTCTGAAGCAATTCCACACTCCAATAACAGACAATCGGCAATGTCCATTCCAGGATTGCTATTAAATAAGGTATAATATCAGTTTCAAAAACAGTGACTTTGCTGGCATATTCTCTAACATGGCAGATCATCCTGTAAGCTTTTTCGACCATCGGGTCCGTTCCATTATAGGTAAAAGCGGGTTTTTCATCTAAAGAATTTGCAGAAGACAGACCTAACTCAAATTCAAGAAGTTCTTTCAAATCCTGTTCATTTTCTAATTTAATCATCTCAAATTTGAATACAGGTTCTAACCTGGCAAAATCTGATGTTATATTTCTGGGTTTAGTTTCGGAAAAATCTATAATGTAAATGTTTTTAACTTCATCAAGCAAGATATTCTGCATATTAAGATCACCATGAGTAATTCCTTTATACCATAGTTTTGAATGGTTTTCTCTTTTTGGATATTCATATTTCAGAAAATAATATGGATTAGGAAGTTTTTTATTCAGTTCAATGCAATTTATAGTTTCTTCATCTGCTGAGATTCCCAATTCCTTATGCAAAGTATCAAAAATATCAGGGAACATTCTAAGAGGATTATGTTCTTTGTAAGGATAAATTGTTTCCCATTTAGGCTGCCCATACCAGGGTTTAAGAATATCTTTAAATATCCTGTCAAAGATCGGGATAAGTTCCTCAACAGGTAATTTCCTGTAATAGTCCGAAAGCCAGGAAAGTTTACTGTCGGGACCGTTTATCCCCACAAAATTATATCTTAAACCTCCCCAGTCTCCGTGGATCATAGTTCCCATGATAGAAGTACTGTTATTCAAAATGAATTTTTTTACATAATTGTGATAAGCGTTAACCTCATTTTTTGTATTTTCTATGGAACCAATTTTCAGAACAGTTGGTAACAATCTTCTGTTATTCTTATCATAACTTGTAACATGAAAAGCTTTTGATGTGAATCCTCCAGTAAGTTCGGAGATTACGACCCTGTTTGTTTCCGAATATATTCGTCTGATAATGGGTTCCCATTCTTTTTCCAATTTTGTTTTGTCAGTTGTTTCAATTTTCAGTCTTTTTTCATCTGCAGATTGAATAAAGTCCGGAAGATACACCCATATCCTTGCATTTCGCAGCTTCGATTCCGGGTCAAGGTGCGCTGTTTGAACCATGTTTTCCAATTTAATTATTTTCTCAAAGCATTCTTTGGGGTCTGAGTAAGTTGTTGTAGAAAATAACTCGGAGAGCAGTAAACAGTGTCCGTGAAAAAAATAGTTATTATTTATTTGATAATTTTCCAGGTGTTTTATTAAATTTGTGTGAGTTTTTATTTCTTTTGAATTTAGGCTTTTTCTATCAGCAGCAGCTCCTATTAGTAACACTCCCGAGGAATCGAAATCTTTTTTTTCTAAATGAAGATTTTCAGATATATCTTTCTTTGTTTTATAGTACTTGCAGTTCATATCATCTACTTCGGCCAGGATCATTAATCCAAAGAATTTATTAGTGATTTCATCCTTTGTGGAAAGAAAATTATGAATGTCTCGGATAATAGTTTTAATAGAGATATTAGAGGATGTTTTTTCTTCTATGAGATAAGAAGGTTCACCTGACAAACTTAGTGCTGAAGATATATATATATCACCATCCTCTGGATTATCGATTACAATAAAGTCGGAATGGCAATATCCATCTGCAGGGACAACACCTGCAAATGAACATCCTGATACAAACTCTCCAAGACCTTCTGCTGCTTGCTTAGAAGAGTTACCAAAGCCACCGATTCCAAAGGCGTAATCCAGTTCTTCCAGGTTTGCCTGTACCAGGTTTTCTTCAGAGAATTCAGGTTGATTAGACTCTATAAGTGTACCCCAGAGATTTATTCTACATTTTCCCTCAGCTATTTTCCTGATTCGATAATTCCTGTTTTCTATGTTAAAATCCGTTATCATTTTAAAAGATTCCATTTCATGGGTAATGTGCTCTAAAGCTTTATTTGCCGTATCATGAATCTTAAATTGTTTTGTTAAACCGGTCAGTTCCAGAACCTTTTTCACATTTGAAGTTAAGCCTACAAGGTTCAGTTTTCCCTCTAAAGAACGAAGGAATTTTTCGGCTTTTATCAGAGATCTTATCCCTGCACTGGAAAGATAATCCACGCTTGTGAAATCCAGGACCCAGAAGTTCATGGATTTTTCTATTTTTTGGATTTCTTCATCAAATAATGTGGCTCCTAATCCGTCAAAACGTCCCTTTAAATTTATAATCGTAACGTTATCTTTAGCAGAAATGTTTATTTCAAGCATATAATCCCCTTTTTAAAGGTTTTAAATCTCGTTACAAAGTGTTTACCCTGTGAAATTATGCTCTGCATTAAAATTTGTAATTTTATTTCACTGGGTAAACACTATATATTACTATTTCACAAAATCTCTTAAGAAGAAAAATATATTTTACAATTTTCAGTCAATAAAAACAGTTAAAATATAAATATAAAAAATATATATTGACTCAACTTAAATTTAATCTTTATTTGGATAGTTAAAACTTAGGAGGACTGTTATGAAAAAGTTTTTTTCCATTATTATTTTGTCGTTTTTAATATTATTTACGGGTTGTTCTAAAGCTCCTACAAAAGTTTTGCTGATTTTCAGTTACCATCAGGAATGTCCCTGGGTTATTAATCAGACCTCAGGAGTTGAAGATGTTTTTACAGATAAGGGATTTTTTATTGAGAAATTTTACATGGATACAAAAAGACATACCAGCCAGGAATGGGAAACCCGGGTTTCTAAAGAAGCAATGAAAAAAATCGAATCTATGAAGCCTGATGTGGTAATGTTATTTGATGATAATGCATGTGAATTGGTCGGGAAGGAATACATTGGTAAAGATATTCCATTTGTTTTCTGCGGAATGAATGGAAATCCTGAAGATTATGGTTTTCCTGCAGAAAATATAACTGGAGTTGTTGAAAGATTTCACATACAGGAATCAATAAACCTTTTGAAAAAGATTGTTCCTGATGCAAAAAAAATGGTTTTGATTTCTGATGATGGAACTACATCAAAAAAGTTTTTCAGCAGAATAAACGAATCTGAAAACAAAAATGGATTTTTTGAATTATTTAAAACCAATGATTTCAATCAGTGGAAGGAAAAAATTGAGGAATATCAGGAAAGTGCAGATGCTCTTGGTTTATTCCTGTATCAGACTTTAAAAGCAGAGGGACAGGAAGAAAGTATACCAGCAAAAGAAGTTATTGATTGGACATTGAATAATAGTACTCTTCCGGATTTTGCTTTTTTCGATTCTGTAGTAGAAGATGGTGTTTTATGTGGAGTAACTCTTTCGGGATACGAACAGGCTAAAGCAGCATCTGAAATTGTTTTGAAAATATTGAACGGGGAAAGGATTACGGATATACCTGTTTCCATACCTGATAAAGTCGAATACATGATAAATGATAAAAGAGCAGCTCAACTGAATATTACCATTCCAGATGATTTATTAGATAAATTTGGGGAATAAGAAAGATGTTAACATTTGCTGAAGAGCTGTTACTGATTGCTTTAGATGACGAGAAAGGTATTTTAATTGATTTACCGGTTTTATCTTTGGAATATAGTCTGGCGGGTGCAATTTTAATGGAACTTGCTTTAAAGAATAGAATTGATTCTGACCTGGAAAAATTAATGTTGATTGATGATTCTCCTACAGGTGATGAAGTATTTGATAAAGTAATTGATATTATCAGACAATTTCCTGAATCCAAAAGCGCAAAACACTGGATAATAGAAATTACCAGGCAATTTGAAAACTTACCCCATCTGATTCTTGAAAAACTTATAAATCAGGGAATTTTAAGAAAAGAAGAGCATAAGATCCTCTGGGTTTTTCGAAAAAGACGTTATCCCATGATCAATGACACAGAGGAAAAAGAAGTCAAAACCAGGATTCGTGAGCTTATTTTGAGTGATGAAATACCCGATCCCAGGGATGTTGTCTTAATATCACTAATAAAATCCTGCGGTCTTATTGATGAGATATTCAGTAAAGATGAACAACAACAAGCTCTGTCACGAATTGAACAGATTGCTAAAATGGACTTGATAGGTTTGGCTCTTTCCAATGCAGTCCAGGAAATTCAGAAATTGATATCATCTGCAGTTGCTTATGTAACTGTTGGCATGCCGGCATAGATTCAGTAAAAGATTGTATATCAGTAACCCCACCGTCTCGTTGGGAATTACACTATGTGACATAGGAGCAAAAATAAGGTAATATGGAAGAAAAAAAACAAGAAGAGCGTCTAATTGCCCGAATTAATGTTACTGCCAAA
>JAUXFF010000098.1 GCA_030620155.1 Candidatus Cloacimonadota bacterium
GAATATCAACCAGCTTTGTTTTGCTTGAAACACCTGTTGAAATAAGTGCATTTCGAATAATTTTCATAAATGAACCTCTTAAATAAAAGTTCATTTTTATATTTTTCTTTGTCAATAAATTAAATTACAAGTATTAGATTTAAAGATTAGATCTAGAGCACTCTGGTTACCAAGCCCCAGCTTGGTAACCTCTAACTTTGTAACCTCTAAAAAGAAATACAAGTGTGCCCAGCTTGGTAACCAGAATATGGACTTGACTCGTAGCGAGTTTACGAGTGCGAGTCGAGAACATTAGCACTTGTCAGGTCGTAGTCCGGCAGTTGCTGGACGAAGACTGAAGGTTTTTTATTCTAGACTTGAGACTCGAGAATTATAAAGAACCGTCCTTTACACACTTTTATATCATTTCAGTTCAGAAAGATATGGCGATTAAATACAATTATTTAAGTAGATTAAAGTTTGTATATAATTGTATTTTAAGTAAAAAGAGGAAATTAATATAAATTTGTTTTCAGAAAAAATTTGACAAATTTTTTTTAAAAAAAGACTATTAATTTTTTAAAATTTATTAAATATTTCATATTGAGAAGTATTCGTATCGCAAGTTTGGTTTTTGAGTTTTCTTAACCATTTTAACAGAGGAGAATTTTAATGAAAAAGATTATTTGTTTAGGTATCTTCGTGGTTTTAGCAAGTGTTGTTTTAGCAGACTGGGATCCCATCCCACCGGAAGACCCAACGAACCATAAGATGCACTGGGCGCAACTGCCTAACCCTATTGGTTGGGATGTAAATGCGACTCATCCTAAGGTGCTTGCAGATGATTGGCAGTGCTCACAAACAGGCTGGATCTGGGATATCCATTTCTGGGGCTCATGGAAAGATGACTCATTAGGTACTATTACATCGTTCCATCTTAGTATTCACAAAGACATACCTGCACCACCTTATAGCATGCCTGGAGAACTTTTGTGGGAGAATGATTTCTTGCCGGCTGATTTCGAAGTTATATGGTATGGCGAAGGTTCACAAGGTTGGTTTGACCCTAATACAGGTGAGTTTATAGTGGAAGACCACTTTAATTACTACCAGTACAACTTTTTCCTACCAGTAGAACTGAGAATCCCGCAAGTACTAGGTACCATCTATTGGTTGGATGTCTCTGCTCATATCACAAACGCGGATTCCTTGGCGGGTAGACGATGGGGCTGGAAGACCTCAATTAGCCCCCACTTTATGGATAATGCAGTCTGGGGTGATTTCCCCGACCCAGTATGGGAACCGCTTTTCAACCCGATTGAACCTTTCGAATCTCTTGACCTGGCATTCGTAATCAATGGAGAAGATTATCTTCCAGTAGAGCTTTCTTCATTTAATGCTTTTTATGAGGAAGGCAATGCAGTTTTATGTTGGACAACCCAGAGTGAAACTAATAATATAGGCTGGAATGTGTATCGTTCGGATTCAAATGATTTTGAGACTTCTCAACAGATTAATTATGAGTTGATTCTTGGCGCAGGCACAACTACTCAGCCTACAGATTATCAATTCACTGATGAATATACTGTTATTGAAGGTAATACTTATTGGTACTGGCTCGAATCATTTGATATGAGTGGTGAAACCGATCATTTTGGTCCGATTGCATTAACAATTCCTGGAGAAGGAACTGTTCCTGACCTGCCTACTCAAACTTTATTAAGTGTTAATTATCCGAATCCGTTCAACCCCAACACTTTTATTGGATTTTCAGTAAAGGAAGGAGAAACTGCCACTCTCACTATTTCAAATGTTAAGGGACAGGAACTTGAGTCTATAACTTATGAACCGGGTACTTATACCCATGAGTGGGATGGAACTGAATATGGTTCCGGAATTTATTTCTTTAAACTCGAATCCAGCAGTTATTCCGAAATTAAAAAAATGCTAATGGTCAAGTAGAATACAGAAATCCGAAGACAGGATTCTAAAAGAACCGTTTCAAAATTGGAGCGGTTCTTTTTTAGTTTCCTACTCCCGATAAAACATAATTCACAAAAGAAATTTGACAAAAAAGTATTAAATTAGTTTTTGTGATTAAGAACTTTCGAAGCTTTTTTCGAAATCCTACCATAACAAGTAAGAGAGGTATTTTATGTATTATGATGAAATTTTGGAAAGTATACTTAAAGATTTAAAGAATCCGGTGAATAGTATGTATCTGCATGAAATTAAAATAAAATGGAAGAATTTTCAAAAAAAAACCAAGGATCCCCATAAAGTCTCAAATGAAATCCTAACAGGTTCTTTAAATGAATTTATAAATGCATTATCAAATAAAAAGTATAAATATAACTCCTCGACTAAAAACGGTTTCAAACCGGACTCCCCTATATTTTCTGCACGTTATCTTGATGAAGTGCTTACTATATTAGTAAAACGCACTAAAATAATTGATAATATTGGAATTACATGGGGTTATCAATCTTTCAGTACCAACCTTAAATTCAATCCGCAGAATCTATATGTTATGGGGGAAAATCCATTGTTTGAACAGATTTATTCAAAAGAAATCCTTCACCTTGCCCAGAGAATGGATTTTCAATTCAGGATCACGGGGAAACGGAATTTTAAAAAATTTCTGATAATATTACCCTTACTGTTATTCTATACTTTTAAGAATTTAACAGAAAAGGATTTTATCACAATTGAATACTACACCAAAATGGCGAAGTCAACCTTTGAAAAATCCAAAGCAATAATTATTACAGAAACGTTAGACGATGATTTTGTGCCGGATTTGGGTAATTCTCCATTGGATGCAATTTTTATTTTAAGAAAGCAATTTAATTCTGAGTCGGGGAATGTAATTTCATTGGATGTTGTTAATCTCTTAGAGGAAAAGATAAAAGAATATTTAACTGAAAGAGATGAAGGAACAAAGGAATTTTTAAATACCGGCATAATAGAATAACGATTCTTTTTTTGGGGGGGAGATATAAGATGGATAATATAGATATTTCAAAGGCAATGACTATTAAACTTTCTGCAGAATTACCTCCTGAAAAGGAATTTCAGAATGGAATAAGAAGAGCACCCAACAGGGGCTTTAATCTAACAAAAAATGAAACAGTAACTGCCTTAAAAAATGCTTTACGCTACATTCCTGAAGAATTACATGATGTACTGGCTCCGGAGTTCCTGGAAGAGCTTCAAACTATGGGCAGGATTTACGGATATCGTTTTCGTCCTGAAGAGAAGATAATAGGTAAACCGATAAATAATTATAAAGGTATCACTGAAGCACGTGCACTTCAAGTGATGATTGATAATAACCTTGATTTTGATGTTGCTTTGTACCCTTATGAGTTGGTAACCTATGGTGAGACAGGACAGGTGTTCCAAAATTGGATGCAATATCTTATGGTGAAAAAATACCTGGAAGTTATGAAAGAAGATCAGACTTTAGTGGTGAGTTCCGGGCATCCGGTAGGATTGTTCCCATCCAATAGAAATGCTCCCCGGGTTATTTCAACTAACGGGTTGTTGGTCGGGCAGTGGGATAATCCGGAAGTATTCAAAAAACTGGCAGCTATGGGAGTTTCCAATTACGGGCAAATGACTGCTGGAGGTTGGATGTATATCGGGCCTCAGGGCATTGTACATGGAACGTATATAACATTACTGAATGCCGGTCGAAAATACCTTGGTATTTCTCAGGATAAAGACCTTAGGGGTGTTGTTTTTGTTTCTTCAGGACTTGGTGGTATGAGCGGAGCACAAGCTAAAGCTATTGAAATAACAGGCGGAATTGGAGTAATTGCTGAAGTGGAGTACAGTCGGATTGAAACCAGGCATTCACAGGGTTGGGTGAGTAAGGTCTCAGATAATCTGGATAAAATTGCAACCTGGGTCGAAGAATATAGAAGATCACAAAAACCGATATCCATTGCCTATTGTGGTAATGTTGTTGATTTATTGGAATATTTTGATTCTCAAAATATTAAAATTGAACTGGTGTCTGACCAGACTTCCTGTCATGCTGTTTATGAAGGAGGATATACACCTGTTAGTGTGACATTTGCAGAAGGGCGCAGGTTGTTAAATGATAATCCTGAAAAATTCAGAGAATTAGTAGATATTTCTTTAAAAAGACACTTTAGAGTTATAAAAAATCTAAAAGAGAAAGGATCTTATTTCTGGGATTATGGTAATAGTTTCATGGCTTCGGTTTTTGAAGCAGGTGAAAAGGGGATTTCAAAAAATGGTAAAGATACTTCAGAAGGATTTATCTGGCCATCTTATGTAGAAGATATTATGGGTCCTATCTGCTTTGATAATGGATTTGGACCGTTTCGTTGGGTTTGCTTAAGCAGAAAGGAAGAGGATTTAAGAATAACGGATCAAACAGCAATGAATTGTATAGATCCGACTTTAACTGCTACACACAGGGATAATTATATTTGGATTAAAAATGCTGAAAAGAACCAGTTAGTCGTAGGGACTAAAGCCAGGATTCTTTATGCAGATGAAGAAGGAAGGATAAATATTGCTTTACAATTCAATAAATTAGTTCGCGAGGGAAAAATTGGTCCTGTAATGCTGGGACGAGACCATCATGATGTTTCCGGTACAGATTCACCTTTTCGGGAAACAGCAGATATTTATGATGGAAGCCGTGTGACAGCGGATATGTCAGTTCAGTGTTTTGGCGGGAATATCGCCAGGGGAATGACTTTAGTGGTACTTTCTAATGGTGGCGGAGTAGGTATAGGAAGAGCCAGTAATGGCGGTAATGGAATTGTTTTTGATGGAAGTGAAAGAATTGATAATGTCATTAAGAAAGGATTATGCTGGGATGTTATGGGTGGTGTTGCCCGAAGGAATTGGGCTGGAAACGAAAATGCGATCAATACATCTGTGAAATGGAATATAAAACACCAGGGTGAAGGTCATATTACTCTATCTTTTATTCCAAAAGAGGGATTAGTAGAATCACTGGTAGATAAAATATTTACTTAATTAACAGGTTGTTTGAGTATTAAAAAGGCATTTTATTATACTTATGAAGAAACTTAATGAGGTCGGCAATTTATTTGATGTTGTAGGAAGTGCTACTCTTAAAAGAGATTAGAAAGACGAAATAAGTCACATAGAATGCTATTTTCACGAATTGATAGAACCAATTTAGTAATTTTCTCTTTTTTATTCTGATTATATTTTGATTTCTCTTATAAATAAATTCGGATTACAGATTTGTTAGAAGTGGTCATTGGATTTTTTTGTCAGCGGTTTTTTTAAAAAATATTTCTTTACTTAATTTCCAAATGTTGGAAATAAAGACTATAAATTTAATTTTGTTTGAAAAAAGTGAATTAAATAACAGAGGAAATAATTATGAGAAAAAAAATGAATTTTGCTTTTATTTTATTATTACTATTTACCTTTTTGTTTTCTGATAATAAATTGGATAAATCAGATATTATATCTCCCGAGGAAATCCTGGAAGCTGTAAAAAGTGTTAAGAAGGATAGCCTGGCTGCTAAAACCGGTTTTGATGAATTTGTGAAGGATTTCGAGAAGATAGAGGGTCTTTTTACTTTTTATAAAAATATTGAAGATGGTAGTGTCTATCTGGAAATTAAACCTGAACAATTTGATGAGGAATTTCTTTGCACTATTACCCGTCAAACCGGTGATGCTTATTTTTTTGATTCCTCTTCAATGCTCTGGAACTTTTTATTTTATTTTAAAAAAGTGAATAAACGAGTGCAACTTATCGAGAAGAATTTAAAATTCAGAGCTGATGAACCTTCAATGAAACGAGCAATAGAAAATTGTATTTCAAATTCCATTATTGCTTCTTCAAAATTGAGTTGTAAACCTCATGAACAAACAGGCTCAATTCTTATTAGTGCTTCTGACCTGTTTCTTAAAGATATGGTAAATGTAGAAAATAAAACAGGTAGATGGAAAAAAAAATTCTCTTTTGATAAGGACAACAGTTATTTCAGCAGTTTGAGATCTTTTCCCCATAATTCGGAGATTGAAGTAGTTTTACATTTTTATAACAGTGGAGGATATGATATTTATACATTACCAGATTCACGCAGTATGCTGCATCGTTATCACTACAGTATTTCTTCTTTACATGAGAGCAATTATAAGCCAAGACTGGCAGATGACAGGATAGGTATGTTTACTACAATTTATCAGGATTATACTTCATTATTAACTGATTCACCGTATATTCGTTATGTCAATCGCTGGCATTTGGAAAAAGAAGCTCCTGAAAAGAAACTATCTAAAGTAAAAAATCCGATTGTATTCTGGTTAGAAAATACAATTCCGCTAAAATATAGACCTGCTGTCAGGAAGGGAATTTTACTTTGGAATGAAGCTTTTGAAGCAATCGGGTTGAAAGATGCGATTATAGTTAAGGAAATGCCGGATAGTGCAGATTGGGATCCTGCAGATTCTCGTTATAATACTATTAGATGGATTGTTCAACCTGGTGGAGGATATGCTGTTGGACCATCTCATGTAAATCCATATACAGGGGAAATATATGATGCGGATATCCGTGTAAGTGTTGATTTCTTGCGTTTCTTTTTCAGAGAATATGATGAGGTTGTAGAACCTGCAAATTGGAAGAAAGCTCTTAATTCTGCTCATTGGGATTCTGAGGATAATTCCAATCTTAATTTCAGGGAGATTTATCCTTATTCTGTCTGGATGAACCAGCAGCTAAGTTTTGCCTATAGTGTTTTAGCAACAAGAGGAATATTCGGAAAGGGTAAACCGGACCTGGATGGATTTGTGGATGAAGGGATAATCGATCTTGTATGTCATGAAGTGGGGCATACTTTGGGTTTAAGACATAATTTTAAAGGAAGTACTGTTTATATAGAGGAGCAATTACAGAATAAAAAATTCACTGAAGAGTATGGGATAACTAGTTCTATAATGGATTATACACCAATTAATTTAGCTCCAATTGATGGAAAACAAGGTTCATATTTTCAAAACCAGGTCGGGGAATGGGATAAATGGGTGATAGAATACGGTTATTCAATTTTTGATACGGAAGAAGAAAAAGAAAAATTGGAAGATATTGCCAGCCGATGTACAGAACCATTATATGATTATGGAACAGATGAGGACACGTATGGTTTGTCCACCCGTGGAGTAGATCCTCTTTGCAGTATGTTTGATCTGGGTAAAGACCCATTATTATTTTATGAAACCAGGATTGGGATCGTTAAAGAGATCTGGGAAAATATCTTCCAAAATTTTGAAATAGAGGGTGAGTCATATAAGAAATTATTAATGGTTTTCTCCCAGGGTTTAGGAGAGTATCACCGGGCTGCTCATAATTCCTGTAAGTACATTGGGGGTATGTATACACATAGAGATCATATCGGTGATCCTGGTGGACGTTTACCTTTTGAAGTAGTGCCGGCAGATGAGCAAAGGCGTGCTCTTAATTTTCTCGTAGAAAATATATTTGATGAAGATGCATTTTATTTTTCTCCTGAACTCTTGAATAAATTAGTATACGAAAAAATGGGAACTTTCACAGGCGGAATCTGGTCGAGAGAACGGGTTGATTTTCCGATCCATGATTGTATCAATGATATCCATTCAGTTGTTATTTCTCATTTGTATGATCCATTGGTTTTGTGTAGACTTCTAGATAATGAACTTAAATTTCAAGGAAAAGAAGAAAAATTTGTTATGGCAGAAATGTTTGATAATATAAGGGAGTCTATTTGGGACGAAGTTTATAATCAAAGGAATATCAACAGTTTCCGTCGAGAACTTCAAAGGATTCACCTGTATCGTCTTTCGGAAATTGTATTGAAAGATAATAATCGTCTTCCCAATGATGCAGTTGCACTTGCCAGAGCTGATCTCATAGAAATCCGAGAGAAAATTAATTCCATAGATAAAACAAATTTAGATAGAGTTACATCAGTTCATTTAGATGATATATATGCAAGGATAAAATCGACCTTAACTGCACAGAAGCAATTAGATAATTAGAGGTTCCCTAGATTATAGTTTTCCTTTAAAAAAATCAATCAGTTATAGCATTTCAAGTAAAGATAATTTATAGTTGGACAGCACATTGATTTTTTTATGAGTTATTTTATTGAAGAGTAAATTCTGTTTTCAATCAAGTTATATTCAATCCCTTCAGAGTTAGCTGTCTTTTCTTACTAAAACCTATCTTTTTAACTTCGTCATAGTCAGGATAATAGAAGAAGCTTGTTTCTGGGGGGAAACAAGCTTCTAGAGAGATTGAATTAAATAAATTAACTCAAACATCCACAGCGATAATTTTAAAAAACTGTATATTCTTTGCAAGAAATATTTCAATTCAAATACAAGTATTTTATTAAAAAGTCAGTAATCAACATAAATAAAGACAATTGATATTGTTCACAAACGAACATTTGCCGTACGTTACCGCACAAAATCACCGAAAAAATCCGGATTTATGGAAGTATCTTACTGAAAAATATAGAGTTATGTATTTGGTATAGAAAATGCTCATATTAAAATACTTAATAATAAAGAAGTAATTTGTTTGGGGGGATAAATTATTATAAGAGGTTGAAAATAAATGAATTCAAGGTCCACAGTTGATGTTTTATTACTCATAATAAACAATAAATTACCTTCATATATTGTAATACCATGATAAATTTAAAATAAAAATAGGAGAAAATTATGATTAAATTAAATGGAATTTTCAAGTATTATTCGAACAATTTTATTAAAACCTATGTGTTACGTGATATAGATCTGGAAATACAGCAGGGAGAATTTGTAACAGTTATGGGGCCTTCCGGAGCAGGAAAATCTACATTACTGTATATTTTGGGAATGTTGGATGGACCAAATTCAGGTGAATATTATTACAAGGACCAAAAAGTTCATAAATTCAATGAGAAACAACGTACAGAGTTACATAAATATGAGATTGGCTTTGTTTTTCAGCAATATCACCTCATTGATGAGCTTACGGTTTATGAAAATATCGAAATTCCTTTATTATATCAGAAGATTAAGGGTTCTGAAAGAAAATCAATAGTTTGCGATATGCTTGATCGTTTTAATATTGTTGGAAAGAAGAGTCTTTTTCCTAATCAATTATCAGGTGGACAGCAGCAATTGGTTGGAATCGCGAGGGCTATTATCACAAAACCAAGTTTGCTTTTAGCTGATGAACCCACCGGAAACTTGAATTCCGAGCAGGGTAAAGAAATTATGGAACTCTTCACAAAGTTGAATAAAGAAGGAACTACAATTGTATAAGTCACTCACTCTGAAGAAAAAGCTGCTTATGGTCAAAGGATTATAAATCTGTTGGATGGAAGAATTGAGAATTAATGTAACTCGAAACTTTTACCATGTCGGATGACAAGGCCTGCTTTGTGATGGGAAGAATCCCACTGCTGCTTGCACCGCCGTAGTTTTTTTGTCGAAGGCGTGTCTCCCTTTAATATCAAAGGGAGAACATAAGAGTAGCAAGGAGAAAAAATCGACCTCACCCCGACCCTCTCCTGTCAAGGAGAGGGAGATAAAGGAATTCAAAGCTTTTACCATGTCGGAAGAATTGGATGCTTTGAAGTATGAGTAGTAACTCAAACAATCCTGTTTGAGAAAAACCTTGAAAACGGTTTGCTGACAGAGGAATTCTTTCAA
>JAUXFF010000006.1 GCA_030620155.1 Candidatus Cloacimonadota bacterium
TATGCCTGATATGGGTGCTTATGAAAATCCGCTGGGAGAACCACAGACAGTTACAAATGATTATGAATTACCTTCTGCCAATCTTGAGCTAAGTAACTATCCTAATCCCTTTAATCCCGAAACAACGATTCAGTTCAACGCAGAGGACGTCGGGCTTCGTTCAACTTCGCCCGGACAGACAAAGGATGTAGAAATGATAATTTATAATATTAAAGGTCAGAAAGTTAAAATCATACCCGTCATCCTGAGCGGAGTCGAAGGATCAGGGCAGAAGTATTCAGTCACCTGGAACGGAACCAACGACAACAATCAACCGGTTTCAAGCGGAATATATTTTTATAAATTGAGAATTGATGGTTGTAACATTGCATCAAAAAAAATGTTATTAATGAAATAAATCAGGAGAAAATTCATGGCAAAAAGAACAATTGTAACGATGCCGGGAGATGGTATCGGAAAAGTGGTATTATCCGAAGCTATAAGAATTTTGGATGCTGTTGGATTTGAAGCAGATTATGTTCATGCCGACATTGGTTGGGAATTCTGGTGTAAGGAAGGAAATCCGCTTCCTCAAAAAACTTTAGACCTTTTGGAAAAACACAAGATCAGCTTGTTTGGAGCCATTACTTCCAAACCGAAAAGCGAAGCCGCTTTGGAACTCGACCCGAAGCTTCAAGGAAAAGGATTTGTTTATTACAGTCCGATAGTTGGCCTTCGTCAGCATTTCAAACTGGATATTTGTCAGCGTCCTTGTAAGACATTCAGTGGAAATCCGTTGAACTTTATCAGGAAGGGAAAAGGTGATTCAATAGAAGAACCGGAAGTTGATGTTGTAGTTTTCCGGCAGAATACGGAAGGACTTTACGGCGGGGTGGAATGGACAAATCCACCGGACCAAGTTTATGATGCTTTGATGACTCATCAGAAATTTAAGAAAAATTTCGGTTGGTCTGATAAAAAAGATATTGCAGTTTCAACACGAATTTTCACCAGGAAATATTCAGAGAGAATCTGCCGGGCAGCTTTTGAATATGCAAAAAAATTCGGATACAAACGAGTTACTCTTTGTGAGAAACCGAATGTAATCAGGGAAACTTCCGGAATGCTGCTGGCAATATGCCGTAAGATGGAAAAAGAATACGAAGGTATCTGGTTCGACTACACAAACATAGATGCCCAAATGATGTGGCTTACCAAGAATCCTGAAACTTACGGAATAATCATTGCCGGAAATATGTTCGGTGATATTGTTTCCGATGGATTTGCCGGATTGGTTGGTGGTCTAGGTTTTGCTTGCAGTGCTAACATTGGAGACAAAGTGGCAATTTTCGAGCCTACCCACGGCTCAGCTCCTAAATATGAAAACCTCGATCCTTCAATTGTAAATCCTATTGCCATGATACTCTCCACCTGTATGATGCTTGATCATATCGGTGAAACTGAAAAAGCAATCCAGATCCGAAATGCAATCGCTACAGTCATCAAAGAAGGAAAGGTCAGAGCCTATGATATGCTGAAACTGCGCGGAAGTCAGGAAGTTTTACAACAAGGTGCTGCTTCTACCACAGAAATGACAGACGCAATTATTTCGTCATTGTAGGAAACATTTTGAATCTCGTATCCAAGCTGAGCTAGGATACGAGAAAATTATTTATTTTTTTTGTGTGAAACTTCTTGTTTCCAAGCCTGTAAGGGTGATGTATATTACTCCCAGCTTGGAAACAATAAGGAGAAAATAATGAATATAAAAGAATTATGGCCCGAATTGGATTGGATAAAAGATGACAACCTTCGGGAAAAAACTACACAAACCTGGGAACTTGCTTTAAAGAGAAGTGTTCTTACCGCAGAAGACCTGCAAACCATTCCCTTTACACTTTTATGTGGTCCTGACCTGAAGGTCACAGTCATGGATCAAAAAAGAGCAGTAGTTCATATTGCCCGTGAAAGTGGCTTAAAAATGAAAGAATTCTTTAAAGATGAATTACCTGTTAATATGGATGTAGTTATTGCCGGAGCAATACTTGCTGACGTTGCAAAACTTCTGGAATATGTTCTCGATGAGAATGGTAAAGCTGTTCAGGGAACTTATGGGAAACTCCTGAGACATCCTTTTTCAGGGGTGTCCATTGCAGAAGAATGCGGAATTCCTCCTGAAGTATGTCATATAATCGCCACTCATGCCGGCGAGGGTGACCTGGTGAAAAGAACAACAGAAGCTTATATCGTTCATCATGCTGACTTTATGACATACCTTCCGTTTAAAGAAAGATTGAAAGTGTAATTCAACGTATCCAAGCTGGGGCTTGGATACGAGAAAGCTAGGGCTTAACTCTGGTTTCCAAGCCCCAGCTTGGAAACCAATATGGAGTAACTGAGATTCTGTTGCCCAAGCCTGTAAGTGTGATGTATATCACTCCCAGCTTGGAAACCTATATGGAGAAATATGAAAAGCAGATACAAGATTTTGCAGAATGATAACAGCTTATATTTTCTCACACTTAATGTTTTAAAGAAAATACCAGTTTTCACAAATTCATCCTATATGAATATAATTATGGAGAATTTTACCTTTTACCGAGAAAATCAGCATCTGCATATTTTCAGTTATGTTATTATGGATAACCATATTCACCTGATAGCATATCATCCAGATAATTTGTCACAAGTAGTGCAGAATTTAAAAAGCTTCACTGCAAAAGAACTAATAGAAAGACTTCATAAAGATGAAAGAGATTGGATACTAAAATTAATTTCAGAATATAAACCTGATTATAAACAAGAATCTACTTTTCAGTTCTGGGAAGAAGGGAATCACCCGAAACAAATACAGAATATTGAGATGTTTAACCAGAAAGTAGATTACATTCATTACAATCCTGTAAGAAGAGGATTGGTTGCGAATGAAGAAGATTGGGTATATTCCAGTGCAAAAGATTTTCTTGGATTAGATCCTGTTTTTCAGGTCGATAGATTAGATTAATCATACGTATCCAAGCTGGGGCTTGGATACGAGAAAGCTAGGGGCTGGGGCTTGGATACGAGAAAGCTAGGGGCTGGGGCTTGGATACGAGAAAACGTGAATATAGAATTCTGGTTTCCAAGCCTGTAAGGGTGATGTATATTACTCCCAGCTTGGAAACCCAAAAGGAGAAACTGTGATTCTAGTGTCCAAGCCCAGCTTGTACACTGATAAAAGAAATCTAGGAGAAAAAAATGGCGTTAACATTAATAGAAAAGATCCTGGCAAATCACTCTGATAAAGAAGTGGTAAAGCCGGGAAAAATAATTGATATTAAGATAGATGTGCGCGTTGCTCGTGATTTTGGGGGGGCAAATGTTGTGAAAAATCTCATCAATAATGGACTGGAACTCGACGATATTACCAAAACATTTTTTACATTCGACTGCAACCCGACAGGTTCAGACCAAAAATATGCTGCAAATCAACAATATTGCAGGATGTTCGCTCGTGAAAAAGGGATAAAAGTTTACGATGTCAATTCCGGGATCGGGACACATCTTGTCATTGATAAAGGTCTGGCTTTACCAGGAAGTACAATCGTTTCAACAGATTCACACGCTAATATTCTGGGTGCAATCGGAGCATTCGGACAAGGAATGGGAGACCGTGATATAGCTGCTGCCTGGGCAACCGGAAGATGCTGGTTCAAAGTACCTAAATCCATAAAACTAACCCTGAAAGGTAAACGCCCGATAAACATCTATGCCAAAGATATTGTTTTGAATCTTTTGAATAAATTCGGAGCAAACCAACTTCTAGGATATTCAATTGAACTCTATGGAGAAGAAGTGGAAAAACTCACTCTCGATGAAAGGATCACGATTTCTTCGATGGCAACGGAAATGGGTGCGATCATCATTTTGATTCCGCCTTCAGATGAGATCATCTCTTATTGTGAAGAACGTTCCAGCAAAAAGATAGATAAGATCGTTGCTAATCCTGATGCTGTTTATGATAAAGAATACGAACTCGATTTCAGCACTTTCGTACCAATGGTTTCGCTTCCCGGACATCCCGATGATTCAATAGATATCAATGAAGTGATGAAAACAAAGATTGATTCTGCATTTATTGGAAGCTGTACAAATGGAAGAATAGAGGATCTGCGGGAAACAGCAAAAATCTTAAAAAATAGAAAAATTGCTCCGGGTGTTGTTCTGAAAATTGTTCCATCTACTGATGAAATCTGGAATAAATGCCTGGAAGAAGGATTGATAGGAATTTTCAAAAAAGCAGGGGCTCTGGTTGGAAATGCTGGTTGCGCAGGATGTGCTGCTGGTCAGATAGGTCAGAACGGACCTGGAGAAATTACAATCAGTACTGGAAATCGTAACTTTGCAGGAAAGCAGGGCAAAGGAAAAGTCTATCTCGGCTCACCTGCAGAGGTCGCAGCATCAGCAGTTGCAGGATATATAACCACACCTGATAAAATTCCTGAAAAACCGGCAGAATTTAAAGCTACCGGTGAATTTGAAAAACCGTCAGCGCCTCAAAAGGAAGAATTTATCGAAAAACCTGTTGTAATCGAGGGGAAAGTCTGGTTAATAGGCAAAGACAATATCGATACTGACATGATCTTCCACAACCGATATTTGACGATTACGGAAATTAATGAAATGGGACAATACACTTTTGATAATCTTGAAGGGTGGAAAGATTTCGCTGAAAAAGTAGAACCGGGTGATATTGTGATAACCGGTAAGAATTTTGGAGCTGGAAGTTCCCGTCAGCAGGCTGTGGATTGTTTCAAATCTCTGGGAGTTCAGGTTATTCTTGCTGAGTCCTTTGGGGCAATCTATGAAAGGAACGCAATCAATGCAGCTTTTCCAATTCTCACTTATAAAGACATTTCCAGTCTTGAATTGAAACAAAGAGATAAAATAAAAATAGATTTCGAGAAGGGAATTTTAACGAATCTTGAGAATAATAAATCCGTTGAGATTGATAAATTTTCGAGTGTTCAGATGGAGATTTTTAAGAAAGGTGGTCTTTTAAAATAGTTTTGGAGTAAAACATTCGTGATGTTTTAGCAACGATTATTTCACTCCATAAGAGGAAAGATGAAAAAAATTATTCTTATGCTTATTGTTTTGTATTTGAGTATGTCTTTATTTGCAGGCGTGCAAGATAACGATCAACAAAAATTGATCGATGAATACTATTTTTATAACAACTGGAAAAAATATGACAAAGCGATTTCTGCTATGGAACAATATCTACAGGAAAATTCATCTTCATTTTATGAATATCAGCTCGGCAAAACATATCTTTTTTCTGGAAAAAAACTTAAAAAAGCAGAGCAAATATACTTAAATTTTATTAAGAATTACAAGCATTTGGAAGATAAACAAGGACTTCCTCTTTATTCAGGATACTGGCGTCTGGGAATGGTTTATGAAGCGATGGGTAATTTGGAGGAAGCAAAAAGTAATTATCAAAAAGGATTGGATATCGAGGAAAATGACAATTGCAGAAAAGCCTTGGAAAATCTTGGTGATAATACAAAATTTAATGAGCAATTAACCAAGAATGAAAAACTATGCTATTTCTTCAAAATCTGGCATTATGCTAACGATTTCTTCGCCTTTTTTGATCAAATTGATCTGGATTGGGAAAAAGTGAAAATGGAGTATTTACCCAAAGTTCAGATAACAAAAAATAATGAAGAATTCTACTGGCTGATTACAGAAATGATTGCGTTATTAAAGGATGGACACACAAAAGTTTATGTTCAGGGATTGTGGAAAACTGCTTTTATTCAAACAAAGATCATTGGAGATAATGTCTATTTTATTAATGATGAATCATACCGTAAACAAACGATGTTACCCGGAGATAAAATTCTAAAAATAAATAATCTTCCCGTAATGGATGTTGTCGAAGAAACAAAGAAATACATTCCCAGCTCTACTGAACAGTGGATAAAATCCAGATTGGAATTTGACTGGTCATTTATTAACTTCAATAATTGCGATTCTGTTGTTGTGGAATATAGGCAAAAAGATAAAGTTTTTCAGGAAATAATATATCCGTCTCCTAAAAAATCCAATAAAAAATTACCTTATGTAGAATCAAAACTCCTAAAAGACAATATTGGTTATATTGCAGTAAACTCTATGAATCCAACACAAGAAATAATTCCTCTATTTGATTCCGCCTTAGATACGCTTTTCAATACAAAGGCACTGATTATTGATATTAGAAATAATGGCGGAGGAAGTTCAAATACAGGATTTTATATAATTGTAAGAACTTCCAATAAACCCTTACAGGTATTTAAAAGTAAGGTAAGAATTTATAGTGTTGATATGTTTGATAAATGGTTCTCAGATGAGGAAATGTTTGATGTTTTTTATTCAGTTTATCAAGGAATATTTCCCGATACAACAGAGGCAAATAAAGAGGGATTACTAGGAAAATTCAAAAATTGTGAATATTTCGTATTGCAGCCAAGACCACCGATATATGATAAACCGATTGTAGTTTTAATTGGTCCGAAAACCTTCAGTGCAGCGGAGGATTTTCTGGCACCTTTACACGGCACGGATAGAGTTACTTTGATAGGAAAATCCACAGGAGGAAGTACAGGACAACCTCTTATGATTAATTTGAATAATGATCTTTCTGTAAGAATATGCTCTCGAAGATGCTGGTGCTCTGACGGTTATGAATTTGTAGGAAAAGGATTTGTACCGGATATCGAAGTTAAAGAAACTATCGAAGATATTCTATCAGGGAAAGATATAACTTTGGAGAAAGCAATTTTGTATTTAGAAGGAGATAAATAATGCCGGGAAAAACCTTCGTAGAAAAAATCCTCAACGCAGAAAAAGGCGCTATAGTATTCCGAAAACCGGATATCGTGTTAACCCATGATAACACAGCAAGTATTAAAAATACATTCAAGAAAATGGGGGGAGAAAAAGTTTCTGACCCAGATCAACTTTTAGTTGTTCTTGACCATAATGCTCCACCTACAAGCTCAAAATTAGCAAACCAGTATCAGACAATCCGTGATTTTGTGAATGAACAGGGAATAAAGAAATTCTATGATGTGGGAGAAGGTATCTGTCACCAGATTATGAGCTATCATGCCAAACCCGGAATGATTATCGTGGGAAGCGATAGTCATACTTGCACAGCGGGAGCTTTTAATACACTTGCTGCAGGTATAGATAGAACCGAATCCGCAGGAATCTGGAAAAGAGGAGAAACCTGGTTCCGCGTTCCGGAATCGATGAAAATCACCTTGAAAGGCAAGCTTAATAAAGGTGTTTACGCTAAAGATATTTCACTCTGGATCATAGGAAAAATCGGTTCTACCGGTGCGAACTATATGAGTATAGAATTTCACGGAGATGGCGTGAAAAATCTTTCCATTTCTGAACGAATGACTCTGGCTAATCTGGCTTCTGAAATGGGAGCAAAAAACGCAGTATTCCCTGCTGACGAAATCTTGAGAAATTTTTTAAATAAAGCTTCCGAATTTTCAAAAACTTCGGAATTTTTAAATGGAATCTGGGCTGATGAAGACGCAATTTATGAAAAAGAGATTGAAATAAATCTGGAAGAGATATTCCCACTTGTTGCAGCTCCTCATCACGTAGATAATGTAAAAGCTGTTTCAGAGGTTCAGGGAACAAAACTGAATCAGGGACTCATCGGAACCTGTACAAACGGAAGATTGGAAGACATCCGAATCGCTGCTGAAATTCTGGATGGGGAAAAAGTAGCAGACGGATTCCAGCTGCTTATAATTCCCGCATCCAAAGAAATATATCTGAAAATGATCGAGGAAGGTCTAACTACTAAACTAATGAATGCCGGAGCAAGTGTTCTGGCAGTTTCCTGCGGACCCTGTCTGGGTACAGGTCAGGGAATTCCTGCAGATGGATATACCGTAATCTCCACAGCAAATCGTAATTTCAAAGGTAGAATGGGAAATAAGGAAGCAAGCATTTATCTTGCATCTCCGGCTTGCGTAGCACATTCTGCAATAAAAGGTGAAATTACAGATCCTCGCGGAATAGAAATGAACGATATATTTCCATACAAAAAAGAACAAAGCACTACTGTTGAAATAAAAAGCAGTGATAATAGAAGAATTAAAGCAACCTGGAATTATGCGGATGTTGACAATCTGAATACAGACCAGATGTTTGTCGGTAATCTTACCTATCAAGTGCTCAGCTCTGATCCCGAAGCTATTATGCCGCACCTTTTCAAAGGTTTCGATGATAGTTTTTCTGAAAACGTCCAATCCGGTGATGTGATTGTTGCTGGTGAAAATTTCGGCTGCGGTAGCTCCCGCGAACATCCTGCTGTCGGGCTTTCTCACGCAGGTGTGAAAGCAGTTATCGTGAAATCAGTGAACAAGATTTTCTATCGTTCCTCAGTGAACCAGGGTCTTCCAATAATTGTAATGCCTGAAGTTGTGGATTATTACAAGGCAGGAGATAATGTGACAGTGGATTTAGAAAGCGGTATAATCAAAGTGAACGAAAAAGAGTTCAAATTCGCTCCACTACCAAAGGAACTGATGGCGATCTTTGCTGCTAAGGGTCTGGTGAATTGGATAAAGGAGAATTAAGCGATCACGGATTAACTCGGATCAAACAGATGAGAAAATTACTCAAAATAAGATTAAATTGACAAAATGGAAATAGCTTTTTTTTTCATTTGCAGGAGAGTATTATGAAAGATATAAAAACAGTAAAGTTAATATTATCGAACAATAAAGCAGATTTAAGTAGAAAATATTTTGTTAGCAATTTGGGACTTTTTGGTTCATATGTAAGAGGAGATCAATCAGAAAATAGTGACATCGATGCATTGGTCGAATTCAGCAAACCTATCGGACTGTTTCATTTTCTCAGACTTCAGGAATATTTAGAAAAAATATTAGGAGAGAAAGTTGATCTTGTAAGTAAAAATGCTTTGAAAAAAAGAATTGCCGAACACATTCTAAAAGAAGTGGTTTATATATGATTCAAAGAACTTATCAGGTTTATTTTGAAGATATTTTAGAAGCAATTAATGATATTTCTAACTTTATTAAGAACCTTTCTTTTAACGAGTTTACAGAAGATAAGAAAACCATAAATGCTGTGATCAGGTCTTTGGAAATAATTGGAGAGGCATCTAAAAAAGTATCACAGGAAATTAAAGAAAATAATAAAAATATTCCCTGGAAAGAAATGGCTGGAATGAGAGATAAAATGATACATGGATACTTTGATTTAGATTTAGTCACAATCTGGGAAACAGTTAATAAAGATATTCCGCCTTTGAAACCATTGTTTGAAAATCTGTTGAAATAGATACACATTTGCTCCGCTAACAAAGGAACTGATGGCGATCTTTGCTGCTAAGGGTTTGGTGAATTGGATTAAGAATAATTAACCATTCGACTTCACTCCGTTTCCGTCTTCGCTGCTCTTCGGTCTTCACTCTGTTTCAGTCTCCACTACGTTACGCCCCGACAAGACGCCCCGACAAGACGCCGCGATAAATCGAAGGGACAAGTCGAAAACACTGAGGAACACCTGGCGAGGGTCGAGATACCGGAGAATTAATAGCTCAACTGTCTTCTCCGACAACTGCCTGATATAAAAAGTAGGTGTGTAAATTATGAAAGAGAAATTTGAATTTAATCGTTTTTCATTTACTGTTTTTTTTCTGAATTCTGCAATCCTTGGAATTGGCTTTACCTTTGTTATTTTTTTTATCATGTTTGGAATTTCTGTTATTATGTGGCAGTTTTACGGCAAAAATATCGAACAAAGCGGAGCACTTGCAATGGGTCTTTCTGCCATCGTGATATTTATTATTTTCCTGATTCTAAGAATAATTATAAGCCGTGTTAAAAAAAATTATCAGAATTTTAAATCTGCCTGGCTCTTTTTGGATGACAACAGTCTTTCTTACATTAACAGGAAACAACAGGAATATTCATTCCAATGGAAAGAAATTACAGAATTCAAGATTTCTCTCCTTAAAAACGGGTTAAGAGCAAAAGTTAAAACTTCATCTTTCAGCTTTATTTTCTCTAATTATGAGATCGATCCAATGCCTATTGAATTTAAAAATGCAATCAAGTCAAACAATTTCAATTGCCCGAATTTTTATAAAATTTGTGATATCTTCCATGATAAAGCAACAAGTGCAATAATTAAAGACAAAGTTATGAATAGATTTAAAAAATATGCAGCAAAATAATTATTTATGTTTTCCATATCTAAATATAATAAAAAATTACGTATTTTTCTTATCAGTAATTTCAAGGAAGCTGAATTCCGACCGGACAGAAGAATAAAGACTATTTCGCTGAGTATCTGCCATAAATATTGAACCATTTTTATAATATGGAGTAAAAATAGTTTGACTATTTTTACGGTTATCTATTTTTTGTTTCGAGGTATTAACTATGAAATACTATCCAAGAATAATAGAAAAAACATTACTTGAATATTTAAATCGACCGGAAGCTATTTTCATTCTAGGAGCACGTCAAGTTGGAAAGACCTCTTTAATGAAACACATAATGGCAGAAATTGATAATAACCGCTATCTTTATATTGATCTTGAAAATTCAATAAATCTCTCAATTTTCACCAAAGGAGTAAATGAATTTCTTAATTATCTTAAATATCAGAAGTTATCTAAATCGGAACTGAATTACATTTTTATAGATGAAATTCAATACGCTCCAGATTTTTCCAGCCTGATAAAATATATAGTTGATCATTATTCAGATAGATATAAGTTAATTCTCAGTGGTTCTTCATCTTTGCAAATTCGAAATAAATTTAAAGAATCTTTAGTTGGGCGTAAAATTGTTTTTGAACTTTATCCGTTAAACTTTACAGAATTTTGTTTATTCAGGAACGAATCAAAAATAGCTGATATTCTTCAGCAACATAATCCTTTAAAACTAAATGAAGACCATTTACGATTTGAAAAAGATAAAACATTACATTTACTTAAAGAGTATTTAGTTTACGGAGGATTTCCAAAAGTTGTTCTGCAAGAAAATAAAACTAGTAAAGTTAGGATTCTGCAGGATATTGTCCAATCTTATGTAATGAAGGATATTAGGTATCTTTTTCACCTGGAAAAGATATCACAATTCAATCATCTAATAAAATTATTGGCAGTTTTTATAGGAAAAGAAATCAATATTTCACAATTAGCTACAGAAACGAAATTACATAAACAGACACTGAAACATTACATAAGTGCTCTGGAATCGAGCTATATTATCAAAATGATTCAACCTTTTCACAAAAACCTTTCTTCAGAATTAAGAAAAACACCAAAATGCTATTTTATAGATAACGGATTGCGAAATTTTCTTATCAGTAATTTCAACGAAGCTGAATTCAGACCTGACAGGGGTGAATTGCTGGAAAACTTCATATTCACACAGCTTCTGATTAAATCCGATCCACTCACAAAAATAAATTACTGGCGAACAAAATCAAAACAGGAAATAGATTTTATCTTGCAAAAGGAAAATCAATTATTTGCTTTAGAAGTAAAATGGAGCGATGGCTCATTTCAAAATTTAAGGAAATTTGTTCAGATATATCCTGATTCTTCAACTTTTATGATCAGCATGTTGCGAAACTTTGAGAAGGAAAAAAATTATTTACCTGTGTATTGGATTTAAAATATTATATATAGGAAATTCTTTTTTCTCTAACATCAATACATTGTAATATTGTTCTCGTTCTGTCCTGCAGAAAAAAAATTAATAAATTCATAAAAGGAAAAAATAAAAAAAGGAATAAAATCAGAATGACAAAAGTAGTTGTCCTGGGTGCAGTTATAGTGGAAAGCTATCCGGTGATATAATATAGGAGAATATAATTAATGGTTGGAATTATCGGAGGTTTTGCAGGAATATTGATAATAATTCTTTTCTGGATGAATCGGCAGATCGATATTAAATGGAAGATCATTCTAACAGTAATTGCGATTATTTTTCGATTTGCGCTTCCCGGAATTTGGTCAATTATTGGAGCGGTTTTAGTTTTGATAATTATGTTTTTAATGCTAAGATGGTACGGTGTCAAAATACGGTGAAATTAAACTGAAGCATTGTTAGGATTGATTATAATACTGAATAAGGAGAAAAAATGAAGCGAATAGTTTTGTTTATCATTCTGCTTTGTGTTACACGGGTCTATTCAGATACAACGATTGAAAATTCAGAAGAAAAACTTAAAATTTTTATCGATTATCCTGCCGGTGATTTGAATTATTTCCGTGAAGAGATATCTAGTGTGGATTTTGTCCGTTTTATGCAGGAAGCAGATGTTTACATTCTATTTTCAAAGCAGAGTACCGGAAGTGGAGGGCAAAAATACACAGTTGATTTTACTGGACAGAAACGTTTCGAGGGAATCAACGAATCGTTAACATTTATTATGGGAAAAGATGATACCGATGATGATGAAAGACGAAAAAGCGTGCACACGATCAAACTCGGGCTAATAAGATATTTTTCTCGAACAAACTTTGCCGATAAAATTATGATAACTTTTCCAATAGAACAAAAAAAGGAAGAGATCATAGATAGATGGAACAACTGGGTATTCGAGTTCAATGTAAATTGCTTCCTGAATGGACAGAAAAGTTCGAACTCATTAAATCTCTGGGGTTCTATCTTGGCTAAAAGAGTAACGAAGGAAATTAAAACCGAATTTGGTTTTTTTGGTAGCTATAATCAAGATAAATTCGATTATGGTGACGAGGTTATTGAAAGTTCTTCTGACAGTAAAAGTTTCAACGCTTCTGTGATAAAATCTATTAATGCTCACTGGTCTTATGGGCTTTGGTCATATATTTATGATTCCTCTTATAGTAATATAGATTTAGGCGTAGGAATTTCACCGGGAATAGAATATAATATTTTTCCATATTCGGAATCGAACAGAAAGCAATTACGTTTTCAGTACAAACTTCATCCGGGATTTGCAGACTACAGCGAAGAGACCATTTATGAAAAATTATCTGAAAAAACCCTGAAACATTCCTTCACCACCGAGATCGAATATATCCAATCCTGGGGATCTGTGAGTGCAAGCATTATTGCTTCTCAATATCTAATCATCGATGACATGATTTTGGATAGTTATGAAAAAAACAAATTAACTTTGCACAGTAATGTTTCATGGAGGATATTTAAAGGACTTTCTTTTGATTTATGGGGATATGTATCACGGATACATGACCAATTATCAATTCCAGCTGGGGTTGTTTCCACACAAGATCTGCTTTTGAAGAGAAAAGAACTTGAAACTCAATATTCTTATTTTGCTTCTATCGGACTCAGCTATTCGTTTGGCTCCATTTATAATAATATTGTAAATCCAAGATTTGGTGATTAGCAGGACTTAATATTAGAGTGAATTTTATTCCCAAAATGGCTTTATTCTTTCCTTAAACTGCGCCATAAGCCAAGCCTGAAACCAAGCATCGGGGTAAGCCGAGAACACCGAGATTCACCAAGCTAATTTAAATAATGTAAATATGAAGCACTACTTAATCCTCAACTAATGAGTTCTGCAAAATTTAGGAAAATTAACCTCTGCCAACAATGAATTTCATGGGGTTAAAGGGGAAGCTAAAAGAAACACTGAAACCCAATATTATTTATCTGTTATATCCCAATGTCCCTTTATTATTAAAGATAAACGAAAGAAAAAAGCTATTTTATCTACATTATATGAATTATTCTTCCTAATTTCAGCAATAATATTTGACTATTTAATCAATAAACAAACTTTATCACTTGCCTAATAGATATGATATGTTATTATGATATAGCAATATTAAAAAGTAAGCATGAATAAAAAATTGGGAAGGTAAAAATGAAAAAATATTTTTTATTAATCTGTTTGTTAACGCTGATCGGTCTTAATATTTCTGCTGAAGAATTTTCTGAATCACCCGATACAGTTAAGACCGACAGTTTAATATCCATGAAGATCCAGAGAGTATTTGAAGATATTGAAGATGAATATAAGTTGGCTAAAATATTTTTTACATCAAAACAAAGGAAACAATATAAATCTCAGGAAAAAGATGCAGATAAAAGATTATTTTTAGATACTTTCTGGGCAGTAAATGACCCTAATCCCGTAACTCCTGAAAATGAATTTATACTGATTTTAAGAAATAGAATTGAATATTGTAATAATCATTTCAGTCATTTTAAGGACGGATGGAAAACTGATATGGGTAGAATATATCTTAAGCACGGTCAACCTTATGAAGTAACAAAAGATAGAACCGATATTCTTGGTAAACACGGAGAAAAGGAATATCAGATATGGAAGTATCGGGTTTATGAAAATATGACCTTTATTTTTATTGATTTACAAACTCACGGAGATTTCAGACTGATCTACAGTGATAATGACGACCGAGAAACATCTTATCCTAATTGGCTCGAATATATGGGTAGAAATTTTGACCCAGGCATTTTATACTAAAGAAAATAAAAAAACAGAGAACTTTTAAAAAAAATATTTATTGGAGGATTAAAAATGAATAAAAAATTCCTGATCGGATGCTCACTTTTTGTTGGAATAATTATCATTATTGCAATAATTTTATATTTATATGGAATTGGAATCTACAACAAAATGGTTTTTCTGGAGGAAGGTGTTAAAGAGAAATGGAGTCAGGTAGAAAATGTTTATCAAAGAAGATATGACCTGATTCCCAACCTGGTGGAAACTGTAAAAGGTTATGCAGAACATGAAAAGGAAACTTTTACACAGGTTACTGAAGCCCGGGCAAAAGCAGGAGGAACATTCAATATTTCAGAACAGGTTTTGAACGATCCGGCGATGTTTGAGAAATTTCAACAGGCTCAAAATACCCTGGGTGGTGCATTGCAAAGATTACTGGTGGTAATGGAAAAATATCCTGAACTTAAAGCTAATCAGAATTTCCTGGTTTTACAGAACCAGCTGGAAGGTACTGAAAACAGAATTGCTGTAGAAAGGAAAAGATTCAATGTCGCAGCCCGGGGATACAATACATACATAAAACAGTTTCCTAAAGTTATCTTAGCTAATATGTTCGGATTCAAAGAAAAAATCTATTTCAAATCAACCGAAGGAGCCGAAACTGCTCCTAAAGTAGAATTCTAATTTCACTGAGGTTCCAGGGTAAGCTGATTTTACTAAACCAAAAGAGGAATAACAGAACCTGGATCCTGTTCTTTATATTATCCTCATTTTGGGAAAATTAAAGGAGTTAGTAAATCTTATGCCAAGAATAAAATTTTCTAAAAAAGATAATGAAAAAATAAAAAAAGCTGTAATTCAATCTGAAAAAAATACTTCCGGAGAAATCGCTACTGCCATAACTAAAGAGAGTTATGACTATGCTGTTTATGAATTAGTATTTGCAATTATTTGCGGATTTATCTATTTTTTTATTATGCTGTTTTTTGTTGGAGCTGTCGAAACAAAGCTGCAAAGTATGTTCTGGGATTATTCTGTTCATTACTTATTGATCTTTTATGGATTCTCCACTTTTGTGATTATAACCATTTTCTATTTCCTGGCAAATGTAGCTGCAATCGACAGGTTAATTGTTCCGCGGAAAGTCATGATAAAAAAAGTTAATGAGCGTGCAGTTAGACATTTTATGGACTCCGGAGTTTATAAAACAAGAGACCGAACCGGTATATTAATTTTCATTTCTCTTTTTGAAAGAAGAGTTGAGCTTCTGGCAGATACTGGTATCAGTGCAAAAATCCCTGAAGAAAACTGGGAAAATATTGTTGAGGGAATTATTTCCGGAATTCGTAAAGGTAAGATAATAGAAAATCTGTCAAAAGCGATTCTCGAATGCGGCAAAATGCTGTCTGAACATTTCCCTATAGGACCTGATGATGCGAATGAACTTGAAGACAATATTGAAATACTGGAGAAATAGTTATGAGAAAAATTACATTTTTATTGCTCATCCTATTTTTTTCCCAGACTGTCTTTGCGTTAAATGTTCCTAAATTGAAAGGCAGGATCAATGATTATGCAGGGGTTCTAATTAATACTGAAGAAGCTAAATTAGAACAAATACTTGCAGAAGCAGAGTCAAAAACATCTTCCCAGGTTGTTTTATTAACAATCCCATCATTAGAAGGAGAGAATTTAGAAGATTTTTCCATGCGCGTAGTAGAAGCCTGGCAAATCGGACAGAAAGAATTTGACAACGGGGTATTATTGCTTATTGCAATGAAAGAGAAAGAAATACGTATTGAGGTTGGTTATGGCCTTGAATCCATTCTTACAGATGCAAAAAGTGGTTATATTATAAGAAACTTTATAGTCCCTGAATTTAAAAAGAACAATTTTTTTCAGGGTATTACTTCAGGATTGGCTGCCATTACAGGTATAATTTCAGAGGAATTTGTAATAACTGATGAGGAATTGGCAAAATATAATAAACAGGAGAAACAGGGTAGAAAAGCTCAAATTCCCGTTGGTTTAATTGTATTCATTTTTATGATGTTATTCGGAGGTTTGGGAAGAAGACGTCGAGGAGGATTATTACCACTGATATTCCTTGGTAGTGCTTTAGGGGGACGCAGTAGTAGAAGTGGTTTTGGTGGTGGCTTCGGTGGGTTCTCCGGTGGTGGTGGGAGTTTCGGCGGAGGTGGAGCGTCCGGGGGATGGTAAACTGCCCATCCTTAATATAAAACCACAAACCTGAAATTAAAAATAAAATAAGAAAATTATTTATAATATGTCTTTATTATTATATCTTCTTGTAAAAAATGAAAAATTTAAGCTATTTCAAAATTTTCGATATTTTCTCCTTCTATATAAAGGTATTTTGGTTTTTCCGGCGATCCATTCTTTTTGATTTTATCACTGTCACTATCTTCAACTAATCTCCATATCTCCCATGATTCACCTTCACCATCAATACAGAAAGTTATTCTCTTCTTAACAAAATCATCAATGATGAATTGAATTGAATTTAACGGTTCCGCTTTAGTAACCGGCACACAGAACTTCTTCCTCTCATAGAAGTACTTCTCTTTTTTCATTTTTCCTCCAGTCATTTTGTTAATCTATAAATATTATAACATTCAACATTATCAATCCAGTATTTTCCCTGACTATCGTTTGAAAAAAACATTCCCAGGAAAAAACAAAAATCATAAGTAATCCCTTTTTCATTTTCCTAAAATGTTCTTCTTTCATTTAGATATTTCAAAACAAGACTAACAGCAAAAATATTAACCAGCAAGTTAGAGCCACCATAACTAATAAATGGTAGGGGAATTCCAGTTGTAGGAACAACACCCAGATTCATTCCAATATTTACAAATACTTGAAATGATAAATATGATAAAATCCCAACAATCGTGTACCTCATTTCTTTAATTTTAATTTTATTAATACTTCTTGCAATTTTATATAAAAACAAAAAAAACATAATTAAAATAAAAATGCAACCTAAAAATCCAAATTCTTCACCTATAACCGAAAAAATAAAGTCTGTATGGTGTTCAGGAAGAAAATTTAAATTCTTTTGAGTACCTAATAAAAAACCCTTTCCAAGAATACCGCCCGATCCTATAGCAATCTTTGCTTGAATAATTTGATAACCTGCCCCAAATGGATCTCGCATTGGATCTATAAACGATAATATCCTGTTTTGTTGATAAATTTTTAAGCTATTCCATAAGATAGGAGTAATTATAAATATAAATATATTTACAATAGCTGCAGACCCTACAATAATAAGAGATAACCTCATTCTATAAAGTAAATAACATAACAAAACCATATATATGATAAAAAGGAATAAATTAAAAGAAGTAATTATACTAATAAGTGGACTTATAATCAAAATTAAATAAAATACTGGTAATCTGGAAAAGGCTAATAATGAGAAAAGAATAACCCAGAAAACCAGAGATGTACCTAAATCCGGTTCTAATAAAATTAAAAATACAGGTAAAATTACTATCGGAAAAGAACGAATTAAAATTTGTCCTTCACGAATATGAGGTTTGGAGAGGATTTTGGAAAGCAGGAGTAACGTTGTTATTTTTGCTAGTTCTGAAGGTTGAATATTAAAAAGACCCAGGGTAATCCAGCGATGTGAACCTTTAATTTCTGGGAAAAACAAAACAACAATCAACAGGAGAATGGAAAAAATATATAATGGAATAGTAAAGAAATCAATAATAGGATAAGGAATTTTCAATACTATTAAAAATATCAAGATTGAAATAGCAATCCATAAAATTTGTTTTAAATAATAATTCTCGGTTTGGAATTCATTACCTATTTTAGTTGTTGAAGCTGAATATATAGCAATTACACCACACAACAAAATGCATATCAAAAAAATAAGTAATGCCCAATCAAACTTATGAACATGAATCAACATCTGCTATTCAATCCTCATCTTATCATAATATTTAATAAATTTTGCTGCCAGAGGAGCTGCAACTGATCCTCCATGACCGGCATTCTCCATAAAGACCACAAATGCAATTTCAGGTTTATCCCATTTGACATAACCGGCAAACCATGCATGAGTTTTTTTTCCCATGTGATTTTCTGCTGAACCTGTCTTACCATAAACTTCAATATCCGGGAAACTGGCTGCTACTCCTGTACCATACCTTTCATTTACAGCTTTATATAAACTTTCCTGGATCATTTCCAGGTTCTTGGTTGAAATCGGTAGGTTTTTAGTAATCCCGGAATAGAGAATTGTTCTCTTTTCACCAATCTCTTTCTCTAAAATGTGGGGTTGGATCCATTTCCCATTATTAGCAATAGCATTGAAATAAAAACACATTTGTAACGGTGTAACCAGTATCTCTCCTTGTCCTATGGAAATATTTACTTTAGGACCTATTATCCCAACATATTTACCGTAATTTTCAACATACCATTTATATGTAGGGAAAAAACCACTTCTTTCACCAATTAAATCAATTCCCGTTTTTACCGTTAAAAAACTCCGCTTTGTATAATCATTCATCTGCTCTAAAGAACATTTGGTTGATAAATCATAAAAAAACACATCACATGAATATTTAATGGCATTTACAACATTGAGTTTCCCATGCCCCTTATCGAGCCAACACTTAAAAAACCTATTACCGATATTTAATCCACCTTTGCATTGCGCCAGCTTTGTATCCCTCGTTATAATTTCACTCTCCAGACCTAAACTGGCAATAATTGGTTTATAGGAAGATCCTGGAGGATAGGTGCCATGAATTACCCTATCCAACATCGGTTTGTTCGGATTCTGAATCATTTCATTCCAGGCAACTGAACTTAACTTATTAACAAAGATATTCTGATCAAAATCCGGCTTGCTTATATAAGCCAGTATTCCACCGGTTTCTACTTCGCTTATAACTACTGTCCCATTAATATCCTCAGGAAAAATAGAACTAATGTATTCCTGAAGATTATTATCAATTGTAAGAATTAAATCAGAACCATTTTGGGGTGATTTCGTCAGGTTGTGCTTAAAAAATTTCAAACTCCTGCCACTTGCATCAACCTGGATAATTTCATATCCATTTATACCGTTAAGGTTAGATTCATAATATTTCTCTAAACCGGTTTTCCCAATCATACTGTTTATCGAATAACCTTGGTCTTTTAATTTATGATGCTCTTCCTCATTTATCCTGCCGACATAACCGGTAAAATGATTTTTATACAGATAATTTCTTACAGTCCCCGTCCTGTAGCTCAATGAAGGATAGAAATTCATTAGTTCAGAAGTTTCTACCATGATTTTGTATGGAACATCTTGGGCTAAAAGGATCTCTTGATACAATCTAAATCTATTTTTCTGAAATATTTCTTTAACATCAGCTAATTCAATATTAAAATTTTGAACGATAAATTTAATTACATTCTCTTTATTCTCAATTTTCCCCAGAGTTATATATAAATTAAAAGAAGGTCTGTTTTCAACTATCGAACAATAATTGCGATCGTAAATTTCACCTCTTATGGGAAAAATAGTTTTAATCCTGACATAATTATTTTCTGCAATATGAGAATAATTTTGACCCTGGATAACCTGGAGATTGAATAAACAAATTCCTAATATTATAAAAATTAATGCAGTGATATTAACTTGAAGGTTTGGTTTATATTTAGAATTAAACATTTATTGTAACTTTAATTTTACTAACTGATATAAAAAAATACACCCCTAATACTGATATCACAGAATTATATAAAAAAGCAAACAAAATATTTGAAAATGAAGAAAAGATAACCTGATTTGAAAATAAATAATATAAGAAAAATATAAAATAATGAATGAAATTAAGGATAAGTATACAAAAAAACACAACTGAAAGCCGCTCTTTATTAATCGTGTGATGAAATCTGTAAACCAAATAAGACATAATAATAAATGAAATAGTATTCAAACCCAGAAGTGTAGGATAAGTTATATCAAAGGCAAGTCCTAAAAAGAAAATTATTGGTAAGGAAACACCTGTATTAGTTTTTAGGCTCAGAAAAATAACGTACGGAATTAAAAAGTTTGGTAATACCCCGTATATCGTAAACTTGTAAGCTATTAACAATTGCCAATAAATTAAAAAAATTGCCACAATCACGTACTTGATAGATCTCATTTTAATTCTCTGATTAAACATACAGGTGTGAGTTCATCGCCCTGCCCTTGGGGATTGTCCTTCATTACCAGTTCCATGAATTTTTTATCTATCCCTGTACTTCCACCAATCATCCAGCATCCGCCAATATCATTTATATCCATTACAGCAGTTTCATTCCCCAAAAAATCTTTTATTCTCTGAGCTTCCTTTTCCGGTTTTTTCGGTCCCTTTATAACACAATTTTCATAGGGGGGAACAGGTGAAGTTGTGGCAGCATCAATCAGGGCAGATTGTTTACCCGCAATTCTATAAAAATCACCTTTTCTGCCAAACAGTTTCCCTAAACCACCTACAAAAGCAGCAAATAAAATTCGGAACCTCCCTACTTCATCAATTGCACACTGCATACTCGTAGGAGAACGTAGTCCGATACCATATTTAACATTAGAAACAAATCGCCAGAGGAATTTTGCGAGAAATCCAACTTTTATTTTTTCAACAGGGATGGCTCTTCCTTGAGTAATAGCAAGAGGACTTTCACTTATAGTAATAATATCATCTTTCTTTATGATACTTTTTGTATACTTTTTTACAATTTCTAACATATCATCTTCCGGAGTTAGAATTTTTGTCTTTACCGGAATCCTTGTGTACAATTTTCCCTTAATCTCTATCACCGAATTCTTTCTCATAGTTTTTATCTTTTTCGTATTTTAAAACAATAACGTGGTCTAAACATGCAGGATTAGTAAATCCGGATATCTTTGCATCCATATGAATTTTATCTGAAGATTCTATAAGCCTGGTAACTACACCCACAGGAAAATCTCTTGGAAATATCGTTGAAATATTAGAAGTAACAACAACATCTCCCAGGTTAATATCTGAGCCCAGTTTAATTAGTGTCATATAGGTATTACCATAAATATCGGATTCCAGCATACCCTGTAGATTATTCTTCTCCAACATTACACCTAATTTAAATTTCGCATGAGTATATGGTAAAACAACAGCATAATTGGGAGATACCGACAGTATCTTTCCAATGATTCCTTCAGTAGAAATTACCGGATAATTTATTTTGATATCATCTATGCTACCCTTATTTAAAATTAAATTCCTTTCTTCAAAATTTCCACTGTATCCTATTATATCAGCCAGACAAAAGTCATAGTGCCCAAAAATATAATCTACCTGAATTTTTTCAAACATATCCAACTGATTTTCTAATTTATTGATATATATGGTTTTGTTTGCTATTTCTTTCACTAATAGTTGATTTTCCTCTTTAATCTTAAATAAGTTTTCAATAATGTTAATAGAAGAAATAAGAGGTAAGTATAATGTTTTACTTAAAAATCGTGCTTTTTGTAATCTTTGTTCAGTATTCCCTAAATATAGTATTAATGCAAGAGTCAAAAATACCGCATAGAGAATATTTTGTCTCGACATTAATCTTCAATTTTCTTTATTAATACTTTCTTGAATTGTTCCAGATTATCCAGAACATGACCACTACCTTTTAAAACGCAAATAAGTGGATCTGGCATAAGATGAACAGGCAGATCTACTGCTTCCTGAATTTTTTTATCCAATCTCTTCAATTGAGCGGCACCACCTGTAAGAATAATTCCCCTTTCAGCAATATCAGCCGCCAGCTCAGGTGCAGTCTTTTCAAATAATCTCTTTATAGCATCGATCATTGTGCTGACAGTTTCGGAAAGTGCTTCCCTTATTTCTTCAGATGTAACTTCAACCGTTATAGGATAACCGGTGATAATATCGCGACCTCGAACTTCCATCGTTAATTCATTTTCCAATGGATACGCAGAACCTATCTCTATTTTTATCTTTTCTGCAGTAAGTGTTCCAATAAAAATATTATTCCTTTTCCTTAAATAATTTATAATTGCTTCATCCATCTTGTCTCCACCAACACGAATGGAAGTGTGCACAACTATATGAAACAAAGAAATTATAGCAATTTCAGTTGTTCCCCCTCCAATATCCATAACCAGATTCCCCTGAGGTTTATGAATAGGGAGATCAGCTCCAATAGCAGCAGCAATTGGTTCAGAAACGAGGTGTACTTCACGAGCTCCAGCATGTAAGGCGCTATCCCTGACCGCACGTTTTTCAACTTCAGTAATTCCAGAGGGTACGCAAACCAAAACTCTTGGTTTTATAAGAAGTCGCTTTTTTTGAGCTCTGAAAATTAAATTTCTCAGCATTAGTTCAGTAACCTGGAAATCAGCAATTACTCCATCTTTAAGTGGTTTTATTATTCTTACTTCGTCTGGGTTTTTCCCTAACATTTCTTTAGCGTCTTCTCCTATAGCAATAATCTTCTTACTGTCATTAGATAATGCCACTACTGACGGTTCGTCAATAACAATACCGACACCCTTTTTATACACCAAGGTATTTGCTGTGCCTAAATCTATTGCAATATCATTGGAAAATAAATCTGCTAATCCCTTTAAAAACATATATCCTCCGAATATGGGCAATTCATTACTAAATGATTCATACTAATTCAAAAGAAGCTTTCATCTGTCAAGAGGTTTATGGCATTATTTTCAAAGCAAAAAACAAATAGACATAAAACTGAGAAAAATAAATTTATACAATAATAAATCCATAACATAAAATATGATTTAATAATAATATTTGATGAGAAATTACATTAACATTATCATCTACTAACATAAATAAGGGATAAGTAATTTTAAAAAGCATGTGCATACAAGTTGGCATAAGAGATGAAAAAAATCCTAGATTTGTTTTCTAATAATCAGATTATCTGTAGAAAAAGTCCTTCTACAATAGTAAGTAAATCTCCATAAAGAAAAATTTCTTGCAAGAAAACCTGTATATGTTAGGAAAGACTGAGAATATTTAAATATAAAATAAATTTAAAAAATAAGGGTGTATTTTATGTTAGAAAGAATATCAGATCCTGAAAAAATGCCTGAAGAAAAAGAATTTGATCGTGCCTTAAGACCCAAGACACTGGATGATTTTGTTGGACAGGAACAAATTAAAGAGATTCTCGATATTTCCATAAAAGCTGCAAAATTAAGGAATGAGCCTTTAGATCATATTTTGTTTTATGGACCACCCGGTCTGGGTAAAACAACATTGGCTTATATTATTGCAAATGAACTGAATACAGCAATAAAGGTTAGCTCAGGACCGGTTCTGGAAAAAGCTCCGGAACTGGCTGGGATACTTACTAACCTGCAAAGAACAGATGTGTTTTTCATTGATGAAATACATCGTTTGAATCATGTCGTAGAAGAATATATGTATCCAGCAATAGAAGTTTTCGAGATGGAGATAATTATTGATAGTGGTCCCAGTGCACGTTCCTTAAAAATAGACATTGAACCTTTTACATTAATTGGAGCCACTACCAGAGCCGGATTACTTACATCTCCTTTAAGATCCAGATTCGGTCTTATGCTTCGTCTTGATTACTATGATGTTAATAGCATTAAAAAGATTGTTAACCGTTCAGCAGGATTATTAAAAATACCTATAGAATCTAAAGGAACCGATGAAATTGCTCGTAGAAGCCGGGGAACTCCCAGGGTGGCAAACCGTCTTTTACGTCGTGTTCGAGATTATGCCCAAATAAAAGGTGATGGCGTCATCACAAAAGAAATTGCTGTTAAAGCTCTCAAAATGCTCAACGTGGATTTTGCCGGTTTGGATGAAATGGATAAAAGAATCTTGAAAACCATTATGGAAAATTATAATGGCGGTCCCGTTGGACTTAAAACACTTTCTGTAGCTGTAGGGGAAGATCCAGGTACAGTTGAAGAAATTTATGAACCCTATTTAATCCAGCAGGGGTTTTTAGATAGAACATCTCAGGGAAGAAAGGTTACTTTGAAATCCTATAAACACTTCGGTATTACACCTGTTAAAGAACAAATGGGTATTTTTGAATACGATATGGATGATACAAATTAAGAATATAAAATGACTAATCAATTGTCTCTATTTGATAAAAAAATAAAACCAACTAACATACCTTTAGCTGAGAAAATAAGACCTAAATCCTTAGATGAAATCAGGGGTCAGGAGAAATTATTGAAAGAAGGTTCTCAGCTCAGGACTATGATAAAAAAAGACAATTATAGTTCTTTTATCTTATGGGGTCCTCCGGGTACTGGTAAAACCACCATCGCTCGTATTATCAAAAGAAAATCCCTAAACAGGTTTATTGCCTTCAGTGCTGTTCTGGCCAGTATTAAAGATGTAAAAAACATAATGAAAGAAGCTGAATTCACCCTGGAAACACAGAATAAAAGTACGATTTTATTTATTGATGAAATTCACCGTTTTAACAAATCTCAACAGGATGCCTTCCTTCCATACGTGGAATCAGGAGCAATTATCCTAATCGGGGCAACTACTGAAAATCCGTCTTTTGAAATAATTCCCCCACTTCTTTCTCGCTGCCATGTCTTCGTATTGGAACAACTTTCAAATAAAAATTTAGAAAAAATATTAAAACAAGCTGTTGAAAAAACAGGTAAAAATCACAATTTTGATAAAGACTGTATTTCTTACCTGGCTGCACAAAGTGGTGGTGATGCCAGGAAAGCTTTAAATTACCTGGAAAGCATTTTTAATAATATCTCCGAATCCCAAAAAGTTGATGTGAAAACTGTCTCCAAAATACTTTCAAAAAAAGCAATGTTCTATGACAAAGACAGGGAAGAACATTACAATGTAATCTCAGCTCTCCATAAATCTTTGAGAGGAAGTGATCCTCAAGCAGGTCTCTATTGGCTGGCAAGGATGTTGGAAGCAGGAGAGAATCCTCTTTATATTGCCCGAAGGCTTGTTCGTTTTGCTTCCGAAGATGTGGGACTTGCAGACCCCAATGCTTTAGTTCAAGCTGTTGCAGCCAGAGATGCAGTTCACTTTCTGGGAATGCTTGAAGCAAATGTTCATCTTGCTCAATTAGTAGTTTACCTGGCAACTGCACCAAAAAGTAATTCCCTGGAAACAGCATACAATAAAGCCTCAAAAGACGCACAAAAAACCAGCCATCTCGGTGTTCCAATGCATATTCGAAATGCACCTACAAAACTTATGAAAGACCTGGATTACGGAAAAGATTATAAATATTCCCATGATTATGAAAATGCTTATTCTTTTCAGAAATATTTTCCCAACAAAATGAAAGAAAAAATTTATTACAAACCTTCAAGATTCGGATTTGAAAAAGAAATTAAGAAACGTCTGGATTGGTGGAATAAACTGAAGGAAAAGCAGGAGAAGAGCGATAAATGACAAATCTCTTGCCAAAATCTAGGTAAATTTAAAATATTGATCGTAATAAAATCAAACTAAAATATATTTTTTTATCTTCTACTTATAATTATTATGAAAATTGTGATTTAACAAAGGAGAAGGAATGAAAAAATGTTATTTGCAGGTTATCTTTATATTTACCCTGTTGTTTGTTTCCATTCTGAATTTATCATCAGAAAAATCCATACCAACAGTAAAAATCACATTTGAATTGTTACCTTTGGCAATACAGGAAGAATTTCAAAAAGTCGCTGATGTTAACTCAATCACTGAAATTGAACTGGAAAAAGAGTATGAGGGTATATCAGTTTATGAACTTGAAACTCAAAAAAATGGTACACAGGTGGTTTACATTTATTCCAATGATGGAACACTACTGGAAATTGAGAGAACAATTCAATATGAAGAACTTCCTGAAATCTCCCGGAAAATGCTCGAAGAAAAATATCCAAATTTAGATATCAAAATGGTAGAATCTATACAGATCAACTTTTTTGAAGTTAAAGGTAAATTGGATGGTAAAACAATAGAGCTTAAAATTTTTAACGATGGTAACATCGAATTGGAAGAAGAAGATGAGGAAGAGGAAGAAGAAATTGATTAAAAGGAGGAAGTTATGAAATGCATAATAATATCAATAACTCTAATCGTCGGGTTCTTATTTATTATGGGTTGTTGTGAAGATAAAAAATGCCCGACCAGCCCTACAAATCCAAATGATCAGCCCTACAATATTACAATAGATCCTGCTGACTTTGAAGATACAAATATCACTGGTAATACATTCATGCCCTTAGTGCCTGGAACCACTTTTTTCTATGAAGGTGAAGATGAAGATGGCATTTTGGTTGAAGTAGAAGAACATATTACAGACTCGACTATAATAATTATGGGAGTAACCTGTATTGTGGTGGAAGCTAAAGAATATGAAGAAGGAGAATTAGTTGAAGATACAGACGATTGGTATGCCCAGGATCTGGATGGAAATATCTGGTACTTTGGAGAATATTCTGAGGAATTTGAAGATGGACAGGTCGTAAGTACGGAAGGCTCCTGGGAAGCAGGAGTTGATGGTGCTCTTCCCGGAATTATAATGCTTGCTGATCCGATAGTAGGTATGTGGTACAGGCAGGAATATTATGAAGGTGAAGCTGAAGACTGTGCCCAGGTTTTAAGCTTGGATGAGACTGTTACAGTTCCCTACGGAACTTATGATAATTGTCTTCAAACTGCTGAATGGAATCCTCTGGAACCTGGCATTGTTGAACATAAGTTTTATGCTGCAGGTGTTGGGCTTTTAAGAGCAGTTGCAGTAGAAGGAGAAACAGGGTTCGAAGATCTGGTTGCTATAACCACCGGTCCTTAATAAATTACCACAAAACAAAATATGGGGATGCAAGGTTCTGGATAATTTTCTTCCAAAACTTTGCATCCGATTCATTATTTACTCTTTTTAAAAAGAATATTTAATTCTTTTCAGAAATATTTTCCCAACAAAATGAAAGAAAAAATTTATTACAAACCTTCAAAATCCGGATTTGAAAAAGAAATCAAGAAACGTCTGGATTGGTGGAAGAAACTGAAGGAAGAGCAGGAAAACTCGTCCTAAACTCTCAGTCAAATTTTAATTCGTCAATTTAGAGAAGCCTGACAAGTCTCTTCAAATCAAGAGATAGACTTAATGGAAATTGGGAATTAACTTGTTTGATATAATCATTCCTTTAAAATCTCCATTAAAAAGCTAGAACTAAAGAGTATTTTTAAAATTCAACGCTCTTTTTTTGATTGACAATGAAGAAATAGATCGATTATAAAATAACTTATGAAAATTTATTTTTTTATGGAGAGTTATAAACATAGTCAAAAAACTATAATCTTTCTAATTATATCTGTTACAATAATTTCAAGTTGCGCGCATGTCAACAATCCTTGGGGAAAAGATGCTTTATATCCCATAAATAAAAATAGGATTTTTCATGCTGCCCGGACCTCTATTTTAGATTATCAAACTATTGTTCCGGCTTTTAGTTGTGCATTTTTCTATTATTTTAAGCTTGATAACAAAACATCTAAATGGTTGTCTTCGGAAACTCCGGTTTTCGGTTCAAATAAAAATGCTCAAGAAGCGAGTGATATTTTAAATGACCTGCTAAAATATGAAACTTTTCTCACTACTTTAATTGTCCCAAGTGGAGACAAATTGGGTGATTGGATATTCTACAAGACAAAAGGAATTTGTGTAGAATACAGTGCTTTTTGTATTTCTAAGGGAGCAACAGCATTCTTAAAAGATAAAACAAATCGAAAAAGACCGGATAGTAGTGATGACAGAAGCTTTCCTTCAGGTCATACCAGCAATGCGATATCATATTCCACGCTTTCCAATCGTAATCTTGAATATTTAGAAAATCATTATGTCGTTAAATACATACAAACCTTTAATATCTTATTGGCTGCATCAGTTGGTTATGCCAGAATAGAAGGGAAAAGACACTATCCTTCAGATGTTTTTGCTGCTTTTTCCTTAAGTTATTTCATAAACTCTTTCATTTATGATGCTTTTCTCGGAAGATCAAAATCGAATATAAGCCTTAAGTTTTATAGTTTTGGTCATTCCAAATCATTTTATTTCTCAATAGGCTTTTAAAATCTTGTGTTATCAATTTACTCAAGTTTCGCAGGAGTGTGAATTATCATCACGACTGCTTTCATGCATTTTACAATATTCTATAACGAATTGTTTCATACAAAAAGATGTTTCCAAACAATTAGAAATATTTTAACCACATCATAAAAAAGCAAGACTTGACTCCCAATGATCCGGCAGCTGCTGGAGAATGTGAATCGAGGATTGCAACTATTTCAAACAGGTTGTTCTTCCCGATTCATCGGGACACTTCATCACGAGTCAAATTCAACCTCTGAATTTAGATTATTTTCAACTTAAATTATTTATCAACTTGCCGATATAGGAGAGTTTAACACAAGTTTTCATTAACCAGTTTGACTATTATTTTTTTCTTCGCGTTTATTAGTGTATATTTGTGGCTGAATAAGTCTCAATTAAAAAAATTAGCACTCTAAGATTTAGTTTGACAATTTTAAGAAAATAATTAAATTGTCGTAAATTAGCAGTTTTTTGGAAAGAGTGCTAAAAAAAGCAGGGAATGATTATGAAAAAAAGAGAGATAAGGCAAGAAAAGATTTTAACTTATCTAATAGAGGAATATATCCAATTTAAAGAACCTGTCTCCTCTAAATTATTATATGACAAGTATATAAAAACAGCCAGTCCTGCGACTATCAGGATTGATTTGAACCACCTGGAAAAAATCAACCTCGTCTATCAACCCCATACATCTGCTGGCAGGCTTCCAACAATACAGGGTTACAGGAGATATATTTCCAACATATCAAATAAAATAAAGAAAGAAATGTATAAGGATGCCAAATTATTAAGAGACATTTTGATAAAGCATTACAAAGACACACCTATTGCTCTTCATTATATTATGCAGCTTTTAGCCAAGGAAACAGACCAATTGAGTTTTGTGGCTGAACCTGAGGTCTCAAGCGGTTACCTCGAAAAACTGGATGTTTTCAAAATAGCTAAAGATAAACTTCTTTTTGTGGTGAGTCTTGATTCAGGATTAGACAAAACTGTCATTCTAAGATGTGATCATGATATCACTGAACAGCAGCTTCGGGCAATTGTAAGATATATAAATGAAGAATTTGTGGGACACCGGATTTATGATATTCAAAATAAATATATCGAGGAAACTACGGAAAAATTAAGCCAGGAAAACAAACTTTTAAAGCTTTTTCTGGATGAGTTACACAATGCATTTTCTGAAATTAGCAGTTATTATATACATTTCGACGGCAATATAAGTTTCCTGGAGCAACCTGAATTTGATAATAAAAGTTCGATTCTGACTTTTCTTGGTTTCATTCAAAGGCAGGATTATCTAATCAATCTTATGAAGAGTTTTGACTCCCAAAAACCTTATCATGTACTTCTAGGAGAAGATTTAGGTCAACCCGAACTGATAAGTTATTCTTTAATTTTTTCCAGATATGAGATTTTCGGCATCCCTGGTTATCTTGGAATATTAGGTCCAAATAGAATGAATTATAAGAAAAATATACCAATAATAAGAGACATCGCTAAGATCATTACAAATACAACAAAGAAAGGAATGATGGTAGTAAAAAATGGTAACTAATAAAAATTCAAAAGAAGAAAAGTCAAAAGTAAAAACTGAACCTGAAGTTGATTCAGCATCTACGGAAGTTACAAAAAAGACACTAACTTTGAAGGAACAGGTTAATCTTTGTAAACAGGAAATTGAGGATTTGAAAGATAAAAAATTAAGGATTGCAGCGGAATTTGAAAATTTCAGAAGACGCTCATTCCATGAAAAAGCGGATTGGATAAAAAATGCCACCGAGCGTCTTATCCTGGAATTATGTGATGTTCGCGATAATTTCGAACGTGCTCTTGACCCCGAGAATAAACAGGATGGTGATTCATTTAAAAAGGGAATTGAAATGATTTTTCAACAGCTCGATAATGTTCTGAAAAAAGAAGGAGTTTCCAAAATAGAAGCTTTGGAAGAAAATTTTGATCCAATTTTCCATGAAGCTCTTGCGCATATTCCTTCTCAACTTGAAGAAAATAAAATTGCTGCTGTTATTCAAAACGGTTATCTAATGAATGATAAAGTTATTAGACCTGCTCGTGTTGCAGTTTCCAATGGAGAAAAACCAAAGAAGAAATAAAATGAGCAATGAACACGCCCAAGGCATGCCAGTAAAAACGAACACTAAAAAATACTTGATTCTTGTTAATTGCGAAAAAAAATAAAAATAAATAAAATGTTAGGCTTCGTTCCGATAAATCGGGGCTATGCTGTGACAATCCGGCTTCGTCCCGAATAATTTCGGGGCTACGCCGAGATAAAGGAGGAAAAAATGGGAAAAATAATAGGAATAGATCTGGGAACAACAAATTCTTGTGTAAGTGTAATGGAAGGTGGAAAACCTGTAGTTATTCAGAACGCAGAAGGCTCAAGAACAACCCCTTCGGTGGTTGCATTCACAAAGGATAAGGAAAGATTGGTAGGTCAATTAGCTAAACGTCAAGCTGTAACTAATCCCAGAAATACGATATCATCTATAAAACGATTTATGGGTAGACAGCTCAATGAAGTTGGCACTGAAATTAAAAATGTAAATTACCAGTTAAAAGGTGGAAAATTTGGCGAGGCTACTGTTCATGTAGATATTGAGAACAAAGATTATACACCCCAAGAGATATCGGCAATGATTTTAACTAAAATGAAAGAAACTGCTGAAGCACATCTCGGTTCAAAAGTTACTGAAGCAGTTGTCACTATTCCAGCTTATTTTAATGATGCACAAAGGCAAGCTACAAAAGATGCAGGAAAAATTGCCGGATTAGATGTAAAAAGAATTATCAACGAGCCTACTGCAGCAGCTCTTGCTTATGGCTTGGAAAGTAAAAAGGAAGAAAAAATTGCAGTTTACGACTTGGGTGGTGGAACTTTTGATATTTCCATATTGGAAGTTGCTGAAGGTGTTGTAGAAGTCCTTTCTACAAATGGTGATACACATCTTGGCGGAGATGATTTTGATAAAAAGATCATGGATTGGATCGTGTCGAGTTTCAAAAAACAGGAAGGGATCGATATATCGAATGACCCAATGGCAATGCAGAGGATCAAAGAAGCAGCGGAAAAAGCCAAAATAGAACTTTCCGGGACTCAAACTACCAATATAAATCTGCCCTTTATCACTGCTGATGCTTCAGGTCCCAAACATCTTAGTCTGGACCTTTCACGTTCTGAATTTAATCGTATGACAAGTGATTTGGTTGACCGTTCTATTGAACCATGCAAGTTAGCATTAAAGGATGCCAAACTTACAGCGAACGATATCGATGAGATACTTCTTGTTGGTGGTAGTACACGTACTCCAGCTGTTCAGGATGCTGTAGAGAAATTTTTCGGCAAGAAGCCCAATAAGGGTGTAAATCCTGATGAAGTTGTAGCTGTGGGTGCTGCAATCCAGGGAGGAATTCTTTCAGGAGATGAAAATCTTAGTGATATTTTACTTCTTGATGTTACACCTTTATCGCTTGGTATTGAAACTTTGGGCGGAGTTATGACAACGCTTATTGAGAGAAATACGACCATTCCAACCAAGAAAAGCCAGATATTCTCAACTGCTGCCGATAATCAAACAGCAGTATCCATTCATGTGCTTCAGGGAGAACGGTCTATGGCACATGATAATAGAACGTTAGGAAAATTCGACCTTATCGGTATACCTGCAGCTCCACGAGGAATTCCTCAAATTGAAGTAACCTTTGATATTGATGCTAACGGAATTATACATGTTCATGCCCAGGATAAAGGCACCGGTAAAGAACAATCCATCAAGATTGAAAGAACAGGCACCCTGGATGAAGCAGAGATAGATAGAATGGTAAAAGATGCAGAAGCTCATGCTGAAGACGACAAAAAACAGAAAGAAGCTATAGGTGCTAGAAATGAACTTGATACTTTAATCTTTTCAACAGAGAAAAGTCTTGATGAACACGGAAGTAAACTTTCCGAAGAAGAAAGGAAGAATGTTGAAGAAGCAATTAAAGAAGCTAAATCTAAAATGGAAGAGTTGACCAAACAAAACGGAACTAAAGAAGACTACGAAAAAGTCCGTGATGAACTGGCTAAAAAAGCTCAAAAAATAGGTGAGATCATATACGCTGAAATGCAGAAACAACAAGCTGCACAAGGTGGTGCCGGTCCGGACATGAAAGATGCCGGTTTTGATCCGAGTAAAATGGGTGGTCAGCAACAAGAACCCCCAAAAGAAGAACCAAAATCAGATGGTCCTGTAGATGCTGACTTTGAAGTTGTTGATGACGATAAATAAACCTTCCGAATGGTTAAAATAAACTCCTCCAGGAGATTCAACATCGGAGTAGTTGATATTGTGAATTAGTTAAATTTGTTAATTCGGATTGTCTTTGCTGGGAATCTTTCAATATTTTCTATCGAAGCAATCTCAAATCATAGTTGGATATAATAACCATTTCCAACCATTCGCAAGGTTATTATTTAAAGGAAAATAATGGCAAAAAGGGATTATTACGAAGTTCTTGGAGTCGAAAAGAACGCTTCGGAATCAGAGATCAAAAAAGCATATCGCAGACTTGCAATGAAATATCATCCTGATAAAAATAAGGATGATAAAATTGCTGAGGAAAAATTTAAAGAATCCTCGGAAGCCTACGAAGTACTAAGTGATCAGAATAAACGCAGTAAATATGACCAATTCGGACACGCTGGACTGGAGGGTGCTTTTGGTAGAGGAGGATTTTCCTGGGGTGATTTTACTCATGCTGCTGATTTCTCAGATATTTTTGGTAGTGGCGGACTGGGCAGTATTTTCGAATCTCTTTTTGGTGGAAGTCCTTTTGGAGGTAGATCTCGCTCAGCAAGAAGCAATCGCGGTGAAGACCTGCAGATCTCTCTTTCACTTACATTAGAGGAAATTTCAAAAGGAATCGATAAAAAAATCAAGATAACAGTAAAAGACACTTGCGAAAAATGTAATGGCACCGGCTCAGAAGATGGGCAAACATCAACCTGCCAGCAATGCCATGGCAGCGGTCAGATTATGAGAACAACCCGCTCCCTATTTGGTCAAATGCAAACAGTTGTCACCTGTCCTTCATGTCATGGGGAAGGTAAAATCGTAAAAAACAGGTGCTCAAAATGCGGTGGTGACGGCAGAATAAACAAATCCAAAACCATCAATGTGCATATACCTGCTGGAGTTTCGGAAGGACAATACATTCGGTTACGTGGACAGGGTAATACTGGAAAAAGAGGTGGAACTAAAGGAGATATCCTGGTTCTTATCCGTGAAAAAGAACATAAAATATTTGAAAGAAATGATGCAGACCTGATTTGCGAATTTCCCATCAGCTTTTCTCAAGCTACTTTAGGAGCTGATATCTATGTGCCTGTTCTCTCAGGAAAAATAAAAATGAAGATTCCTCCAGGTACACAATCGGGCAAGGTTTTTCGCTTAAAATCTCAAGGGCTACCACATGTAAATAGTGTCTACCATGGTGACCTTTACGTCAAAATAATAGTCATTACTCCCACAAAATTGAACTCGGAAGAAAAAGAGTTGTTTAAGGAACTCAGAAAATTCGACTCAGAAAAGAAACTTCAACCCGGGAAAAGTTTCTTTAATAAATTCAGAGAGTTTTTTGTGTAAATTTTAAATTAATAATTTAAGCCATTCACTTTTCGTGGGTGGCTTTTTTTTGTAGAAATAAACAGTTGGGATAAATCAAGTTGACAGATAAAGATTGCAGTATTTATTAATCCTTCTAAATTATTTGTAGAGGATGAAATGGAGTTGAAACAAAAATTAAGAGAATATTGGAGAAAAATTAAAGAAGAGCATAAATCATCAGAAAATATTTCTGGTTTTGAAAAAAATGATAGAAACATTTTTATAAAATATTTTTTATCTTCAATAGGATATGAACTAAAAAATTTGTTAGATGATGTTTCCCAGAAATCAATTATTGGAAGTAAAACTCCAGATATTAGAATATTTGGGAATAACGAATTCAAATCCAAAAACACTCATAGTCAGTTAATAATTGAAACAAAGAATTTCAAACTATTGGATAGAAATATTGATAAAATAGATTTTCTTCAACTAAAAAAATATATTATCGCAAACAAAAGTAAAATTCGAGTTATTTGCACGACTGATTATTTGACTTTGTTTGCCTTTAATGCAACTAAATTGAGAAAGGATAATCAGCTTAATTTTAATAATTACGACAATATATCTGATTGGGAAATAAATATTATTAAAGCAAGTTTACTTTTCAATATAAACTTTGATAATCTTAATGATAAAAATTTAAAAAACATCAGAAGTCTTTCACATAATGCAATATTTAATAATTATGTTTTCTATGATCCGGATAACTTTTTATATACTGGTGATATTTCAGATTCTTCTGTAAGAAAAGGTTTTATAATATCTCTTTATGAAATGATGATGAAAATTAAAAGTGATGTACAACCTGATTTCAATAGTAAAATAAAGATAATGAAAATTTTCATAGAAGAACATAAAGAAACGAAAGAATTTCTTCATATTTTCATTGAAGAAATATCTAATAATTATTATACTATTTTAAGAAATTTCTTCTTCTGGGGTTCTGAAATGAATTATATCGAAAATTTCATATCCGAACCAAAATCAAAGGTAAAAAAAAAGATATTATTAGTTTTTTGAATAGTGAAAATAAGCAAGAAGCTTTTATTTTAACATCAGTTTATAATCTGATAAATAAAACATTTTTTTTGAGGATGTTAGAGGATATAGCAACAGATAGGACAAAATTTATTGAAGGTGCGATTAATTTTCGCTATCTATCAAATGGAATTTTAAATGAAAAACTTAAAGAAAGTAATGAAGCATTAATCGAGTATGTAAAAAGTGTTTATGAATTTAAAAAACCTGATCTGAAATATTATTTTTTCTTGTTAAAGAAAGATATATATTCTTGGGTTTTGGAATATATTTCAACATATAATTTATTAGAATTTATTCGTCTATTTAATGACATTAACTTTAAACATCTTAATCAAGATATTTTGGGAGATATTTACGAACACTATTTAGAGCAGGAAAAAGTGACTGATAAAAAATCATATCGAAAATTATTAGGTCAATATTATACACCAAAACCTATTGTTAGATTAATGTGGTTATTGGTTCGAAATGTCTTAAAAAAAGAAAAAAATAGAGATTTATACGAAAAAAATAAGCCTTGTTTAAATATACTCGATCCTGCCTATGGTAGCGGAACATTCTTGGTTGAAGCTATCCTTCAATCAAATCAATCCGCTTTAAAAAAAACAATAAATGAAAAGGGAAAAATCTTTGGATTTATTAATGACAGAGGAGGTGATAAAAAAATTGAGGAAAATTTATTTGGTTTTGAACTTAATCCATTAAGTAAAAGTATTGCAGATATTAACCTCTTTTTTGGTTTAACTGAAGCCTATGGAGCTGATAGATTAAAACCATTTCCTATTAAAACAATAAAACTATACAGAACTGATAGCTATGATCTTGATTATGATGACATAACTGAAGATAAAGAATCAGAACAGATGTCGGTTATGCACCTTTTTTCAGAAGAAATAAAAAATACAATTGAAGAACATTCTGAAATAATAAAAGCTAAACAACAGAAATATGATATTATCATTGCAAATCCTCCTTATGGTCATACAAAACCTAACAAATTTATGAAAGAACAATTAATTCCATTTGCTTATGCAGAAAATAATTTTAATAAAAAAGGTGAAGAAATATCTTTCAACTGGAAAACTCAATTAAGAAAAGGAGAAGTTCCGAAATTTGAAAAAAATAGAGGTAAATTATATGATAATTATGGATTTTTCTTTGGTGTTGCTGATAAGCTATTAAAAGAAAACGGTATTATTTGTTTTATCACTTCAAATACATATTTGAGTTTACCAACATATAAATGGACTAGAAAATATTGGTTAGATAATTATACTATTCATTATATAATCAATTTTAATAAGGTTGGTGAATTACATAATTCTGTTTTCATCCCTGAAGCTGATATATCAACAGCCATTATTTTATTAGAAAAGAAAAAAAATATTCAAAAAAAAACAATTAAGTTTTTAAGTTTAGAAAAATTACCATTAACAGAGAAATACAATTATATTTGTGATTCTATAAAATGGGTAAAACCAGCAAAAAATAAAAACCATATCAAACGTTTTACAATTAAAAATATAACTGAATTTCAGTTTGAAAAGTTATTAATTGAAGATATCCTAAATGATTTAGATTATGTTTTTTTAATAAAAGATGAAATAATTAAAAAGATTGAAACGGATAGTTTTATTTTAGGCGATTTATTAAAGACAAAACTCGGCAATAAAACCGGAAAAAATACATTATTTATAAATCCAGATGAAAAAGTTTTGAAAAAACAAATATCAAAGTTTCTTGAAACACATAGCTACAAATTAAGAAATTATAACAAAGAAATAAAAAAATATAATAATAAATTAATGGAAAATTCTTCTCATCAATTTGCTAAAAATATAGAAGAAAAAATCGACAAATACTTAACAATCAAAGGTGATAAAAAAGAGTTAAAAAAAGAAGTTGATTTAGAATATAATGAAAAAAATGTTAAAGACATAATTGTTGATATAGAACCTTTTGTCGCTACAAAAAATGCTAAAATGTATTATGATTTTGGTATATCTTTATCTTGTCTTGATTCTTCAGGTCCTAGAGAATTTATATTTAAAGAATTTTTTGAAGAAACTGAAATTAAATTGATTTTACGATTAGATAGATATAAAGGTATAAAAGCTTTTGTAGACTCAAATAATAATTTTTGTATTAATAGTTTTAGGGTAGGGTTGAAATTAGTAAATGAAAATATTAATTTTTTAAAATCCAGAGAAGATTTTCTTTACTATATCTGTTGTATTTTAAATTCCAAAATATTAAAATATTATATAGCTAAAAGAGGAATACCTGTCTATAGTGATTATATTTTACCAATTAAGAAAATATCTGAGAAAAATGTATTAGTAGTTAAAAAGGTTATTTCAAAAACGAAATTAATACATAAATTAAAGTCTGACCAAAACAAGTTTTTCAACAATAAAATTGATTTTGTAAGTGATTGGTTTAGAAATGAAATTTTTTCAAAAATTGAAATAGTAAATATTCTTGAAAATAGTAAAGAAAGAGAAGTTCTTTTTTCAAATGAAATGACAACCAATTATTATGTAGAGAAAGCAAGTTGCATTTTAGAAGAAATAATTTTGAACGATGATATTAAAATTGTATGTAAAACAAAAGAGATGGCTAAAGCAATATTTAACAAATATCTAAAAAATTATGAGGGGAATTTGCAGGAAAAGGAGATATTAATCAATAAATTAGAATTATTTGAACACGAAAGCTATCTTAATCTACTACAACAAATTAATGATAAATGTAATCAGGTTGAAAATGAAATTAATGATTTGGTTTTAGATATTTATGGAATTTCAAAGGAAGAAAAAGAGAAAATTAATCAGGAAATATATCAAACTGATATGATCTAAAACTAAAATAAAAACCTGAAAACGAGTTTTTGAATAAGCAATTCGAGGTGAGAATTAAATTATTAAATTTTATTATCAATTATGATATAAAATATCGAATGGGTAAGTATTGGCTCAAGAGGTGAGGGGATGAAAGCCGGCTTATATAATTATTATCTGGATCAACTTAATAATAATGTTGTATTTTTATTAATATCAAGAAGTTGCTAATGTAACTGTTATGTAACTGGGGGTAAGAAAAATGAAAATTTGGGAAAAGAAATGTTTGGAATATTTAAATAAAAGTTTAGGGAAAATAGCCACAGAATTAAATGAAATAGATTGGAAAGAACATTTATCTGACAAAACAGAAAGACTTGCTGAACATATCTCTGCTTTTGCAAATTTGGATTATGGAGGATTTATTGTTTTTGGTTTTAATAATTCCGGAAAGTATGTCGGAATTTCTAAAAACGATTGTGATGAAATAATAAAAAAAATCGGCAATATTGCTCGTCATTCCCTAAATCCTCCGGTAGTTATTAAACATTCAATTTTAGAGTATAACAAACACCCGTTTCTGGCAATACATATTTTATGCAATCGCTTCCGTCCAGTTCATTTACGAAATAAAGATATCTATCATAGCTATATCAGATCAGCAGGACAAACCCAAAAAATGACTAGACAAGAAGTTGCAATGTTAATATCTAAAACAGCAAATGTAAATTTTGAAGATGGAATAGCAAGACATAATTGCTCGAAAGATGAAGTTCTTTCATTACTAGAGTATGACAGTTATTTTCAGTTTATGAATTTAAATTTACCTGAATCTAAAGACAACATCTTAAGTAAACTGGAAGAAGAAAAATTTATAATTCAAAATTCAGATAACTATTATTCAATAACAAATTTAGGAGCAGTACTATTTGCTCGGAATATTAATAATTTTAGCAATATCAAAAGGAAAGCAGTAAGAGTCATCGTTTATGATGAAATCAACAGACTAAACGCCAAGAGAGAACAAGTCGGTATTAAAGGTTATGCTGTAGCATTTGAAGGTTTGATCCAATATATTTTTGACCAATTACCAACCAATGAAATTATTACAAAAGTTTTCCGAAAAGAAACAAAAATATATCCAGAGGTAGCTATCAGAGAACTTGTTGCAAATGCCATAATCCATCAGGATTTTACCATATCCGGTTCAAGTGTAATGGTTGAAATATTCAGCGATAGAATCGAAATTACAAATCCTGGAATACCGCTTATCGATATCAATCGCTTTATCGATGCTTCTCCGCGATCACGGAACGAATCCTTTGCATCTTTTATGAGAAGGATCAATATTTGTGAAGAACGAGGTTCAGGAATCGATCGTGTAATTTTTAATGTAGAAGTCTATCAACTACCGGCCCCTGAATTTATCAGGGAAGAAAATTCGACAAAAGTTATTTTATATTCTTATAAAAGGTTATCAAAAATGTCTAAAGAGGATAAAATCAGAGCTTGTTATCAACACGCTTGTTTAAAATATGTTCAAAGAGAAAAGATGACAAATCAATCAATCAGAGAAAGGTTTAATATTTCTGATAAAAATTATCCTATGGCTTCAAGAATTATTAATGAAGCACTCAAATCAGGTATAATAAAAGATGCAGATCCAGAAAGTAAATCCAGAAAATATGCTTCATATCTACCATTTTGGGCATAAAACGAATCACCCGGTTTATGTAACAACTATCCGGATAAAAATTGTCAGCGTGTCTTAATTCTCTTCATTACAAGAAATTACTTATGTAACTGATATAATTGGAGTGACAATTTATGAATAAATTTGTAATTCATTTTTATTTCCAACCTTTCTATCGGAATAAACGGAGAATATTTTACAAATGAATTCTTTTACGACAAAAATAGTAACGTTTTTCGTGAAAAATATAATCTTATTATATGGGATAATATGATTTACAAAACAATCGGAAATAAAGAAATCCTAAACGATTTCAAATTAGTAATTTTCTGCTCAAAGAAATGTCAACCGGAAATAATTATAAAATCATTGGATCTTACTGTTGAAATCAGAAAAGCAGGAATAACTTTTATTGGTGGTTTTCAAACAATTGTAGAGAAAGAATTTCTAGATATACTCCTGAAAGGAAAGCAGAATATAATCTGGTGCCCGGCTCGAAATATAGAAAATTATCAATATCCAAAGAAATATAAGAAAACATTAAAAGAGAATCGATGCCTGATACTTTCTAATTTCCCGCAGGAAGATGATAGAATTTCCCAACAAAGAGGAATGATACAAAATCATTTTGTAGCTGAAATAGCAGATGCAATATTAATCTTGTATGCAGCACCGGATAACAATACAGAAAAGCTTGCTTATAGTTTTAATAATTCCGATAAGAAACTTTATACTATAAAATGCGAGATTAATTCTAATTTATTGAAGTTAGGACTTGAGAATATTCAAATTTCCGCAGTTCTTGATACTTTGGAAGTTTAAAAAATCACCCTAAAACTTTCAAAATGTAATTTGCACTTGACATTATTATAATGATTCTTTTAAATGTAAAGCACAAAATTCAAGAGGAGGTGCAATGAATAATTTGGTCTTGGGGCAAAATATTAAACGAATGCGAAAAGTTCGCGGATTTAATCAAAAAGCCGTCTATCAATCTATACCATTGAGCAGGCAGGCTTATTCCAATATAGAAAATGGAAAATCCGAACCCAAAACGAGCACTCTTATAAAAATTGCTCAAGTTTTGAATAAAGATATTCAAGATTTTCTTGTTGAACCGATCAATTTTAGAACAATGCGATTCAGGACAAATAAGATCATCACAGAAAAAGAAAAAATGAAAAAAGAAGAAATCTTGCTAAATCTTTCTTTCTGGTTACAAAATTATAATTTCCTGGAAAAATTATTGAACGAGAAAATTGATTTTATTTTCGATAAAAATAATATTACAGATCCGTTAGTTTTGGCAAAAAAAGTTAGAGAGAAACTAAAACTCGATAATATCGAACCGATCTTCGATATCTGTGGTTTGGCTGATAATATCAGTGTTAAGATTTTTTTATTCAAATATGAACTTGTTAAGTTTTTTGGATTTTCTCTCGGTAAGCAGGATAACGGTCCTGTCATAGCTGTAAATACAAATGAGAAGATAAGTATCGAAAGACAGATTTTTACAATCGCACACGAATTAGGTCATTTGCTGATGCACAAAGATTCTTATAATTCCGAACTGTTTGAAGAGAATCAGAAAGAAGAAATTGAAGCTGATCAATTTGCTGCTCATTTTCTTCTTCCTAATGATGGATTTCTGAAAGAATTAAAAAAAGTCTCCGGACTTCATTGGATAGATCAGATCCTACATATTAAGAGAATTTATAAAATAAGCTATAAAACTGTTCTTCGTAGATTAATCGAGTTAAATTATGCTGATAAAGATATCTATAAAGAATTCGCAATTGCTTATCAAAAGAAGTATTATCAAAATCTAAAGGACCATTTTGAACCGAATTCTATCGAACCGGATAAACTTTTAAAATCTGATTTTATGAGCGAGAGATTAAACAGACTTGTAAGAAAAACTTACGAAAATGGGCTGATAACGATAAACAGAGCTTCTGAAATATTGAATATTTCTTTGAATGAAATGAAAGAACTAACATCTTCCTGGAACGAAATAAAATATGCTTGAAATAGATAGAGCAATAATTTTCGATGCCAATATTTTGATAGATTTTCAAACAATATCGAAAGAAATATTTCAGTATATCAACGAACTTTCAATTGATATGTTTGTTTCAGATGTTACTTTGACAAAAGTTGAACAAATCGGTATTCAGGAAGCGAACAATCTTAATATTAAGATTTTAGAAACTCCGATTTCAATGTTGATAGAATCTAGAAACAGGAAAGTTTTGAGTTTATCGTTTGATGATTATGTTAGTTTTTTACAAGCAGAAGAAAACGATCTGATCCTGATAACAAATGATAAAGCAATGAAAAATTATGCTGAAAGAAAGAATATTAAAGCTTTATGGGAAATTGAAATTATTCTATTTTTGTTGAGGAAAGATAAATTATCAAAAATTCAAGCGAAACGGTTATTTTATAAAATAAAAGATATTAATAATAGGATAACTGATAAAATTGAAAAAGAATTTATAAAGTTACTTAATGAATAAGGAGTTACTATGCCCTGTTTCTATGCACCTAATTTAAATAAAGATAGCGTGAAATTAACCATTTCGGGTGATGAAAACCATCACATTATCCATGTTTTCAGAAAATCACAAAACGATGAAATTTTGTTAACTAACGGCTCAGGATTAATAGCAAAAGCAATAATCAAAACTATCTCAAGGAGAAACTTAACTGTCTTAATACAATCAATACAGGAGGTAACAACCTCTAACCCAAAAATCGCTGTTGCTTTCTCACTTTTAAAAAATAAACACGATGCTGTAATTATAGAAAAATTAACAGAACTGGGTGTTAAAGAATTTTTTCCCATTATAACTCAAAGGTCAGTAAGAAAAACATCTTCAAATACGGTTGAGAAGTTTAAAAAGATCGCAATTTCTGCCATTAAACAATGTGATAATGCTTTTTTACCCAAAATACATCAGGTGTTGTCTTTAAAAACTTTTCTTGATTCCCGGAAATATTATCAGCTGGTAGTTGCCCTTGAAACCGGTAAACACAAAACAATAACCAAACTGCTCCCGAAAATAGATAAACCTATATGTGTAGTAATCGGACCAGAGGGAGGATTTGACAAATCTGAGATCGAGATGTTCAAACAAAAAGAAATACCAACTTTCACCCTGGGAAATCATATTTTAAGGGCTGAAACATCAGCAATTGCTGCAGCATCGCAGGTTTTAGGATATTTTCTGTCAAAGGATCCTGAGTATTATTAATATGAACAAAATCAGAAAGAAAATTGCAGAAGCAATCAAAGGAACCCGTTTCGAAAATAAGACTTTCATCGTCGGAGGATATGTTCGGGATAAAGTAATGGGAATACAAAGCGAAGATATGGATATTGTGGTTGAATTGAAAAATGGCGGGAAAGACCTGGCAAATTTTCTTTTTGATAAGGGTATAAGTTCCCGTCCTGTAATATTCCCAAATTTTGGAACTGCATTCGTAATGATCAAAAATCACAAAATCGAATTTGTAATGACACGAAAGGAATCATACAGGGAAAAAGACAGGAAACCGGATGTTGAACAAGGTACTATAGAAGAAGACATTTTCCGTCGTGATTTCACAATAAATTCTCTTATCATGAATATAGTCACAGAAGAGATTCAGGATGTTACAGGCAAAGGATTTCCTGATATAAAAAATAAGATCATTCGCTCCACATCCGTACCGGAAATTATTTTTTCAGAAGACCCGTTAAGAATGTTAAGAGCAGTTCGCTTTGCAGTTCAATTAGGATTTTTTATCGAAGAAAATACAAGAAAAGGAATTCTCAATAAAACTAATAAATTAAAATATATTTCATGGGAAAGAAGGCGAGATGAACTGATAAAAATAATGGTTTCTAATGATCCTGTTGCTGGAATTAGATTACTGATTAAATTTGATCTTATGAAAAATCTTATTCCTGAAATCTATGACATTAAGGATTTGGAGCAAAACCGGTATCACGATTTAGATGTTTTGGAACATTCATTAGAAGTTGTCAGCAAAACTTCCCCTGATCCGGTTTTAAGAATTGCAGCATTACTACATGACATTGGTAAAGCAGGTACAATAACAAAGGATGAAAAGGGAATTCATTTTTACGGACATGAAAATACAGGTGCTGATATAACAAAGAAAATTCTTAAAAATTTGAAATTCCCAAGAGACACAATTACAAAAATATATGTTCTTATCAAACATCATATGCGTTTAAAAAATGCAGGGGAAAATGCAGAAAAATTCAGTGATAAGGCAATTAGAAAAATGATATTTGATCTGGGTGATAATCTTGATAAAATCCTGGATTTAATCCATGCAGACAACCTGTGTCATGCACTCGATTATTGTATGCCGAAACAGATTCCTGAACTAAAAAAAAGGATATCAGAAATCAAAAATAGATTGACAGACAGGAAATCACCTGTTAAAGGTAAAGATGTTATTGAATATTTCAAGATAAAATCAGGGAAAAAAGTTGGGATACTTTTAAAACAGGCGGAAGAGATCTGGCTTGAACATCCTGAATGGGATAAAACAAAAATTTTAAAAGCAATAAATTTTAAGGAGGAAACAAATGGAAGACAAAGAAAGTAAGGTTACAAAAGCAGTAAGAGAGGGAGTTGTAAAAGCTTTTGACATAGGTGAAGATATAGTTCAAGCAATTGGTAGAATCACAAAAGAAGTTATAAGAACAGCTAAGGATGAAGACCTTTCAAATAAAGAAAAAGTTCAGAAGCTTGCTCAAGAAGCACTCGAAGGTGCAAAACAGGGTGCAAAAACAGTTCAACCGCCTACTGAAGAATTCGTTAAAAAAGCAAGTAAAACTATAATTGAAACCATTAAAGTTGCTGTGCCTAAAGTTGCTCATTTTACCGGTGAAGCCTTTAA